>DATBKA010000534.1:0-3409 GCA_036556105.1 Ilumatobacteraceae bacterium
ACATCTCGAACCCGAACGTGTGCCCCGCACTTTGAAAGCCGGTCTGCATGCCGGCGTCGCCGTTGGCCACGACGCTGATGCGCACGTGCTGCCGGGCCTGCTCGTCGGTGGCCAGCACGCCGTGGGTGTTGGCGACCATGATCCGCTTGCGCGAATCGCCGTACCCGGCGCTGACTTGCACGATCGCCGCGCCGCTGGACCGGGCAGCGTCGTCGATGCGGCGCAGCAGAGCGACCTTCTCGGTTTTGGGCACTTCGTCGGCGAAGCGCTCGACCGGGCTGACGCGGTGCTCGGCTCGGCGAGTGAGGGCGACGACATTGGCACCGCCATCGCCCTGGCTGGCGGCAGCAGCGGCAGCCTCGGCCGCGGCACGCAGCCCGGCCTCGCTGAGGTCGGCGGTGTGGGCGAAGCCGGTGGTGTCGCCCTTGACGACGCGGATGCCCGCACCACGATCACGACCGCTGGTGACTTGTTCGATGCGACCGTCGTCGAGACCCGCCGTCGTCGACCGCTTGTCCTCGACGAACACCTCGGCGAACTCGCCACCGCTGCGCATGGCCGTCGAGAGCACTCGCTCGAGCACATCGGTGGCGACGACATCACGCTCGGACATTGCTGCTCCTCCGGGTTGGCACAGTCATGTCGAGGGAGCCTACCGAGAACCCTGGAGAGGTCCTTTTCTGCCGGCGATTTCCGCCGATAGACATTGCATGAGGGCCACACCGTGGTACACAGCGGCGACGCTCGCCGCCGTTCTGGCAGCGACGACCAGCTGCACGACGCCCCATCGCGCCCAACAGGCGGTGGAGCAGATCGACAACGGCAACGCCGCGGCCTGCACGACCGAACGGTCGACGATCGAGAAGGCCGTCGAGGCGTACACGCTGCTGAACCCCGACAAGCCGGTGACCGAGGCTGCGCTGGTGACCGACGGCTACATCCGCGAGCAATCGCAGTTGATGGACATCACCGCGACCGGCGCTGTCGTTCCTGCCGCGACCTCAGTCTGCAACTAGATCCGAGTGTTTCAAGGCACCCGTTCCGCCTCCAAACACTCGGATCAGTTCTGGTCGTTGTAGCCGGGGCGGCGCATCGTGCCTCGCTCCGGAGGAACGAAGCGGATGTCGCCGATCGGCATCGGACGACCGAGGTGCAGCACACCGATCTGGGCGAAGACCGCCAGCCAGTCGATGAAGCGGTGGAACGTGACCGTGCCAGAGCGCAGCAGCCGGTCGAGGTCGTCGCCGACGGCCTTGCCGGGAGTCGTGTTCTCGACCAACGTCAGCCCCGACACCGAGACCATGTTCCGCGTCGCTCTGATCTCGGTGTGACCGAACCCGGGGATCGGGCCGACGTGGCGGCCCTCGAAGCGCCAGCGGACCGCGAAGAACTCGCTCGACTCGCTGAGCCACGTCGATTCGCCGATGGATTCGTCGACGTCGAAGCGCCCGTCGAGGAACGATCCGAGCACTCCTTCGGTGTCGAGCCGTACGGCCGCCTTCGCCACGGATAGATCGAATGGTGTGTCCTTGTCGATCATGGCGCCACGTACCTCGGCTTGACGGCGTCGATGCCGCCGCTGCGTGCCGCCGGTTGGACCGTGACGACGTCGCAGAAGTTCTCCGGGGCGATGATCGGCAACAGCGGCGGACCCCATTCCAGATAGGCGGACGGCACGGACGTGTCGAACACGTTCAGCTTCTTGTGGTCGCGATGAGTGATCACCCACACCCCCTGGTGCGGCTCGCCGTACGTGTCGGCAGCCGGGGCGGCGACCGGCTCGACCATGAACTCGCCGTCGTTGCGCAAGGTGTGCACGAGGTCGTCGCGGTGGTCGCCGTTGCCGTCGATCGGGATCGGATGGTCGGAGACCGGATGGTTGTGCCCTGGCGTGGCGAAGATCACCGTCACCTGTCCAGCGGCGCGGCGGTTGACGCTGTGGCACTGCCACGTGACCCAGCCCTCGAAGAACGGCTGCTGGCATTTGAAGAAGAAGTAGATCGGCCACGCCCGATCGGGCGCGCCGGACGGCACGGGCGCGTCGTGATCGAGCCCCAAGGAGACCTCGATGGTGCGCACCAACACGTTGGCCATGATCCGCTCGACGTTGCCTTGATAGCCGTCCCACATGCCGGTCGGCTTGTTCGCACGCGGTCGTGTGTCGAGCGTGCCGTCGGGCCGGATGCGATAGCCGAACCACTCGACGGCGACGGCAGCAAAGGCGCCGAAGGAGACGTCGGTGTCGCTCATCCAGCCAGGCCACCGCAGCGAGCTGCCGTCTTCGGGCTCACCGTGTTCGAGGTCGCACGGACGAGCGACCACGCCGCGCATGTACTCGAGCATCGAGTAGCGCCGCTCCAAGCCTGGGAACGACGAGGCCGTGTCGTCGTCGACAACCGCTTCGATCCCTTCGTTCAGGGTGTCTTCGAGCAGCAGTAGGAAATGGCCCTTCTCCAAGTGGTACGGCATCTTGCCCACCGCACGGCCTCCTCTCGATTGTCGGGTTCGGAGAGTCGCCAGACCCCGAGCGTGATACGTCTACAGGTGGATACTTCTACAGCGCAGGTTTCGACACCAGCGCGAAGATCTCCAGCGGCTCCGGCATCCCTTTCAACGAGTGGACGCCGATCGACGACCCGAGCGACGGATCGAGACCGCTGTCGATGACCGATTTGGAGAGATGGGTCTCCCCGGCGCCGGCCGTCGCCATCACCCGCGCCGCTTCGGCGACGGCCATGCCCGACAGGTCATCTCCGAGGTCGAACACCGAGCCGGTCGCCAGCCCGACGCGCACGCCGACAGTCCCTCCAGGCACGTCCAGTGCCGCATCGCGGATCGCCGCGTGCAGGGCCGCGGCGGCCGCCGCGGCATCTCCTGGTTGCTCGAACCACGCCGAGAACCCGTCGCCGGTCGCCGTCATGATCGAGCCGCGGAACCTGCCGACGACGGAACGCACGATGCGGTGATGCTCGCCGAGCACCACGGCCCACGATGCGTTCCCGGCGCTGGCCATCAACCGCGTCGAGTCGACGATGTCGGTGAACATCACCGTGCGCAGCCGGCCTGCCGGAGCACCCAGCCGGCCGGCGACGGACGTCAACCGGTCGCGATGGAGCCGGGCGAGCAGCGGCGCACCAAGCGCATCCAAGGTCTCCAGAGCGCGGCGGCCGAGATCGAGCTCGGCCTGGCCACCACGATCGCCGAGAAACGCGGCGCGTACCGAGTAGAGGTCGGCCACGGCGATCTCCAGCACCGAGCCGGCGCTCGTCGCCGACTCGTGCGCTCGAGCCAGCCACAGCTCGACGGATGGGTCGCCGAGCTCAATCGCTGCGGCTGCCATCGCCAGGGCGATGCCGAGTGGCCAGTCGTTGGAGGCCCTCACTCCACGGTCGTAGAGCGGATCGAACAG
>DATBKA010000535.1:0-6259 GCA_036556105.1 Ilumatobacteraceae bacterium
TCGACGTGCTCGACGCCTTCTTCGCCGATCCGGAGATCGGCCTCAGCGAGCTCGCCCGTCGGGTCGGCGTCACCAAGAGCACGATGCACCGCACCTGCGGCGTTCTCGTCGCCCGGGGCGTGCTCGAACGGACTCAGAACGGCCGCTACCGGCTCGGTGTGCGGTTGCTCGAGTACGGACAACTGGTGACGACCCGCTCCGTGCTGCGCACGCAGGCCTTGCCACTTCTGGTCGAGCTGCGCAACGCGATCGGAGAGACGGTTCAGCTCGGGGTGCCCTCGGGTGGCGACGTGTTGTACATCGAGCGGGTCGAGGGGCTCGGCGCGCTGCGGTTCACCACAGAGGCGAACCGGCGTGGCCCCGTCCACCGCTCGAGCGCGGGCAAGGCGATCGCTGCGTTCCGACCGGAGGTGGCGGCGGCGCGGATCAAGGCCGGCATGAAGCCGTTCACCGGTCACACGATCGTGATCCCGCAGATGTTCGTCGCCGAGCTGGAACGGGTGCGCGAACGTGGCTACGCCATCAGCATCGACGAGAGCGAGATCGGGCTGTCGTCGATCGGCGTGCCGATCCGCGACCAGCCCGACGGGCAGGTGATCGCCTCGATCTCGACGGCCGGGCCGACCGGCCGTCTGCTCGGCGATCACCAGTCTCACCACGTGCGGCTGATGCTGAACGCCGGTCGTCAATTGACGAATGCGCTCGCCGCGGGCGCGTACACGCTGCCTCGGCAACGGCGCGCGGCGCGGTAACGCGTACGCTCCGCAGCATGCGCGCCGCGGTGCTCCGTGACCACTCCGACAAGCTCGACATCACTGATGTCGACCACGACGCACCGATCGGGCGGGAGATCCTGGTTCGCAGCGTCGCCGCAGGGCTGTGCCACAGCGATTACCACTACCTCGACGGCACGCTCCAGCGACCACGGCCGGTGATCCTCGGTCACGAGGGTGCGGGGATCGTCGAAGCGGTTGGGCCAGACGTACGGTCGGTGAAGGTCGGCGACCGTGTCGTCACGTGTCTCGTGATGGGCTGCGGCGAGTGCTCGCGCTGCGTCGCCGGCGAGCCGACGCGCTGCCTGCACCCGGAATCGACCAAGCGAGCGGCCGGACAACCGCCGCGGCTGACGCTCGACGGTGTCCCCGTCGGGCAGATGTCCAATGTCGGCTCGCTCGCCGATCACATCCTCCTCGACGAGCGCGCCGTCACTGCCGTCGGTGACGACATCCCGCTCGATCTGGCTTGCATCCTCGGGTGCGCGGTGGTCACGGGGCTCGGGGCGGCGCTCAACACGGCGAGCATCCAGCCCGGCGAGTCGGCGGTGGTGATCGGCTGCGGCGGCGTCGGTCTCAACGTGATCCAAGGCGCACACATCGCCGGAGCCGGCCAGATCATCGCCGTCGACGCCAATCCCGACAAGTTGGCCCGGGCGCTGCAACTCGGTGCGACAGCCATCGTCGATGCGTCGTCCGTCGACGCCATCGCCGCCGTCAAGGAACTGACCGATGGCGGCGCGGATCACGCCTTCGAAGTCGTCGGCCGACCGGCACTGGTCCGCCAGGCATTCGAGATGGTCGCCCCAGGGCGCACTGCATATGTGCTCGGGATCCAGTCCGACGATGCCGAACTGACGTTGCCGGTCACCGGTTTCCGGCGCGGCAAGCGAGTCGTCGGCGTGTTCATGGGCGACACGGATCCGCATGTCGACATCCCCCGCTATGCAGCACTGTGGAAGGCGGGACAACTCGACCTCGAAGGGATGGTCTCGCACACCCTCACACTCGACGAGGTCAACGAGGGATTCGCAATGATGACGGCCGGCCAGTCGGCGCGAACCGTGATCAGGTTCTAGGAGGCGACATGGCTGAAGGTGACGTCATCCCGACCAGCACGCTGTCGCTGAGCGCGGCGCAACGAATCGGCGAAGCGGCAGTCGCCGCCGCCAAGAGCCGGTCGATCGCAGTCTGCATTGCCGTCACCGATCCCGCCGGCGAGCCGATCATCACGATTCGGATGGACGGTGCGCCGCGGCTGTCCGCGGAGGTGGCCCGCGACAAGGCGCACACCGTCACCGCGTTCAACGGCATGCCGACTCACAAGTGGTGGCCAGCCCTCGCCGACGACCCAGCCCTCGTGCATGGGTTCACCAAGCTGCAGCGCCTGATCGTGTTCGCCGGCGGCGTACCGGTGCACGTCGGTGGCGCGCTGGTCGGTGCGATCGGCGTCTCCGGAGGCTCGGCCGAACAGGACCGCGAGATCGCCGAAGCAGCCGCCGCCGTTGTTGCGTGATCCGAGTGGTCAGGCGCGGTCGAGGACGATGTCGAACGTGGTTGCCAGCTCGCCGTTGTCGTCCGGCTTGAACTCGCGGATCAGGCTCTTCTGCACACCGAACACCGCGTCGCTGTCGAGGTAGTCGCTCTCGACATCGAAGACGTGGGTGATCAGATCCTTGTAGCCGGGGTGGCGAGCCCAGACGTGGAGGTGACCGGGACGCCACCAGTTGCGACCGTTCTTCTTCAACAGATCGCCTGCCGGGCCGTCGCTGGGGATCGGGTACGGCACGGGACGAATGCTGCGGATCTCGTACCTCCCGTCGGCACGGGAGCGGTAGATGCCGCGCAGGTTGTCGGGGCTCTGGATGCCGGGCTGCTGCACGGAGTAGAACATGTTCGACGCGTTCTGCCAGCAGTCCAGGGTGACACCTTCGAGCGGGTTGCCGTCGACGTCGGTGATCTTGCCGCGCACGACGACGCGGTCGCCGTCGTCGGGGTCGACGAGCATCGATTCTCCGAACTCCCGATCGGGCGAGCCGCCGGCGTGGAACGGCCCGAGCACCGTGTTGTCGGTGAGCTCCGGTGCACTGGCGTCGTAGGCGAGCATCTCCACGAGCGTCGAGAGGCCGATCGTGTCGGACAGGAGGATGAACTCCTGACGGACGTCGTCACTGATCTTGCCGCACTGGGTGAGGAACATGATGCCGGCGAACCACTCGTCGCGGGTGAGGTTGACCTCGCGGGCGAACGCGTGGATGTGCTTGATCGCCGCCGTGGTGATCTCCTTCAAGCGTGGGCTCGGCGACTTGTCGTAGCGCGACAAGACCTCGCCGAGGAGCTCGTCCATTGCGCCTTCTTTTGCCATCATGGCCCCCAAGTACTCGACGTTGACGTGCGACTCCGCGTTGCTATCACAGGACCGCCGGCAGTCACCAGGTCGGCGTTCCTCGGAGCAGAACGGGCTGCTTTCCTTCGTTCCCGAACTATTCTAGAGTCGCTCGAAAATCGCAGGAGGTCGTCATGGCAGAACACCCTCAAGGCCCAGCCCGCCCATCCAGCGGCGCGTACCTTCAGCACCTCGTGCTGCGAGTTCGGGATCTGGAAGTCTCCCACGACTTCTACACGCGCATCCTCGGCTTCGAGCAGTGTGCCGAGCTCGAGCCGGAGAAGTTCCCCGACTACCGGATGCGCTTCTACCGCGGCAGCGCCGAGCGACACCACGACATCGCTCTCGCCCAGCACCTCGATCCGGCGAACGTACCCCCACCCGACTCGCCGTGGGAGATGTTCGGCAAGTCACCGGGCATCGACCACTTCGCCATCTGCTACCCCGACCGCGACTCGTGGCTGAATCAGATCGCCTGGATGAAGTCGCAAGACGTCGAGTTCCGCGTTCGTGGCAACCACGGCATGACGCACAGCGCCTACGTCGAGGATCCCGATGGCTTCGGGGTCGAGGTGCTGTACAACCTCCCCGCCGAGGTCTGGTCGGGCGACGTCAACGCCGCGTTGAACCACTTCGAGGTGCTGCCACTCGACGGGCCCGAGGCGCTCGTCGACGACACCGACTACGTGTCGTTCAGCAACTAGCCAAACGGCCTAGAGGGCCAGCATCGCGTCGACCAGCGCGTACGGCACTTCCTTGTCGGCATACGCCTGATGGTGGATCGTGCGACTCGTGCGTGCCGAGGCGAGGTAGTTGCGCTCGTACAGCTCGTTGCGTGAGCCGAGAGCGGAGCCGATGAAGTCCCACGCCAGCCGGTAGATGGCGGCCCGCCGCTCGGCGTCGACGTCGTTGGCGCCGTGCAGGAACTCGTTGATCAGCGGGCGCAGGCGAGCATCGTCGAACATGCCCCGGCTCGGCGTGGCCAGCAGGTTGTGGCTGCCGATCAGCATCAGGATCTCGCGCACCCGTGGATACCACACGGCCAGCACCGACCGCATCGGGTGCATCGCCCGCGCGTCGGGGAACACCGCGCCATCGCCACGGTCGTAGGCATGCTCCTCCGACAGCAGGATCGCGTTCCGGGTGACCTCGACCATGCTCGACAACTCGCCGAGCATCTCCAACGTCGGCGCCGAGTTGTCGTTGACCGCCTCGGCCATGCGGCACGCCAGCCCGTAGGCGAACTCCAACTTGGTGAGAGCGCGGATCGTGGTCTGCTGCATGATGTTCGGCCACCACGCCGTCGGACCCATCACCGAGTTGTAGACCTCGATGTCGCCGTCGATGAAGATGCGATCTCGCGGCACCTCGACGTCGTCGAAGATGGCAAACGCATCTTGTTCGTCGAACCGTGATGACAGCGGATGGTCGAACGCGTTCGAACCAACCGTTGCGTTGCTGTCGCGGCACAGGAAGATCAAACCCGGTGTGTCCATCGGAATGCCGAAGCTCAACGCGTACTCGTCGGTTGCATCGGCGGGGAGCGGATGGCCCGGATAGACCGTCATCTCGTCGGCGAACGGAGCCAGCGTGGCGAGGATGCGCGCCCCGCGCACGATGATCCCGTTGGCGGTCTCGCCAACCTTATGCAGCGGCACAGGGTTGCCGGCGAACGACATGTCCTTCACCCGGTCGATCGTCGGATGCACGATCGTGTGCGTCAGCGACAGGTCCTCGCGGGCGATCAGCTTCTGATAGTTGCAGAGGTTGTCGTGGCCCTGCACGTTCTCCCCGTCGGGACCGAGCCATGGTGTGCGCTCCCCCGCGAAGCCGGCGAACGTGACGTTCATGTAGTCGGGAGTGCGGCCCATGATGCCCACGGATCCCTCGGCAATGCGCCGCAGGCCACGATGCCTGCGCTTCAGGTCATCGATGGATCGGGGGATCATGTGGCTGACGTTGATCGGCTCGCCGGTCTCCGGGTCGGGCATCAGGCAGTCGTCGGCGTACTCGTGCTGCCGATCGAAGATCGCCGCCAGCGCGTTCGCGGCCCCGGCCAGCTGCGGATGAGCGGTCACGTCGTGCACCTGCTCTCCACCCAGCCAGACCTCGCGCTTGCGGTTGCGCAGGCCCTCCAGGAACTCGGCGCCGGTACGAGCAGGCATCGCAAAACCCCCCAGGATCGATTTGGCTCGCCCGCACGATAGACGCCCAGAGGCTTTACGATCGTGTTGATGCCCGACTCCACGCCTCCCGACATTGTTCGCTCTGCGTACGCCGAGCTGATCGTCACCGATCTCGCCGCCAGCAAGCACTTCTGGGTCGATCGGCTGGGGTTCGTGATCAGCTTCGAAGACGCCGACGCGGTCTACCTGCGCGGTCATGAGGAGTTCATCCACCACAGCCTGATCCTCCGCAAGGGAGCGGTCCCGGCTTGTTCTCGCTTCGCCTTCCGTGTCCGCACACCCGACGACCTCGATGCCGCGGCGATGTTCCACACCGAGCGCGACTGCGAGGTGCGCCGCTTCCCTGCCGGCGCGACTCGCGCTGTCGGTCCGACCGTTCGAGTGCAGGACCCGTTCGGCTTCGTCGTCGAGTACTTCCACGAGATCGAGTGGATCGGTCACCACCACCAGGAGTACGACCGCCGCCATGGGGCCAGCATCAATCGGCTGGATCACATCAACCTCGTCACCGACGACGTGCAGTCGCTCTACGAGTGGTACATGTCGCTCGGTTTCGGGTTGTCCGAGACCATCGAGGACGACGACGGCACGCTCTTCGCGACGTGGATGTTCCGCAAGCAGACCGTGCATGACATCGCGTCGACACAGGGGTCGTCCCCACAGCTGCACCATCTGGCGTTCGCCGTCCCCGAGTCGCACCACATCCTCAGCCTCGCCGACACGCTCGGCGCATCGAACGAGTACCACCACATCGAACGCGGGCCAGGCCGCCACGGGGTCTCCAACGCCTTCTACCTCTACTTGCGCGACCCCGACGGGCACCGCGTCGAGATCTACACATCCGACTACTTCACCGGCGATCCTGGCCACCAACCGCTGCGATGGAGCGTCAATGATGAGCGTCGGCGCGACTT
>DATBKA010000536.1:0-3476 GCA_036556105.1 Ilumatobacteraceae bacterium
CCGCGCCGGACGCGTCGTCCCAGGCGTGGGCGAACTCGTGCAGCGTCCGTCGCTTGTTGATCCGGCAGAAGTCGATGGTCCTCTTGCCGACGTGATACAGCGCGCCCTTGCCTGAGCAGAACGCCTTGAACGTGATTGTCAGATCCGGCAACTGCAAGCCTGCCAGCCGGTACTGATCGACCGCCCATGTGACGATCTGTTCCGCCTGCGGGGTGGGTTGCGTCACGTAGGTGATGACCGGTGCCCGCCAGGTCGGCGTGACCGCAGTCGAGTTCGACTCGGCGCTCGCCGTGCCGATCATGCCCACGAGCACCAGCGTGCTCAACCGGAGAAGTGCTGTGCGATTCGTCATGAATCGCAGGGGAACAGCACCCCGTTGTACGTACGCGGTAGCGGCTGTAGGCGGAGCAGTCGCTGCGGCCCGAGTCTTGGGCGGCGAAGTCGGTCGGAGTGAGATCCGACGTCGAGATCAGTGCTTGCCGAGCCTCTCTAGGGGGTCTGAGCTGGAGGTTCTGGGTCTACAACGCGGCTACAACCGGATGGCGCGACGATGTTGCAGACATCGAGGGGGCGCTTGAGCCATGACGGAAGTCGCGAGCGAGGGTGACACGCTGGTCGCCGGACTCCACTTCCGCGTGCTCGGGCCGGTGCAGGTGCTCGACGGCACGACGGCCATCAACATCGGCGGGCCGGCGCCGCGACTCGTCTTGGTGTATCTGTTGTTCCACCCCAACCGAGTGGTGTCCACCGATGCGCTCGTCGACGCGCTGTGGGGAGACGACCCACCGCCCACCGCCCGACGCTCGTTGCAGGCTCACGTCGCCAAGCTCCGTGCCGCGCTGGGAGGGGACGACGGACCACTCCGGCCCCAATCCCCCGGGTCTGTGTTGACCGTCGAAGAGTCGCAGATCGACCTGTTCCGAAGCGAGCAACTCGTCCGCCAGGCGCGGGCCCAACTCGAATCCGATCCTCGCCAGGCACAGCGGCTTGCCCGGCTGGCCCTGCGCGAGTGGACCGGCGAGCCGCTCGGCGATCTCGCCCAGCATGAACACCTCATCGCCCAACGCCGCCGCCTCGACCAGCTGTGGCTCGACCTCGCCGAACTGTTGCTCGACGCACAACTCGCCGCCGGTGAGAACACCGCCGCGGTCGAGCGACTCGAGGCACTGGTGCTCGACCGTCCCGAGCACGAACCGTTCTGGGCGAGGCTGATGACCGGCTATTACCGCCTCGGCCGGCAGAGCGACGCGCTCGACGCGTTCCAGCGGGCCCGTACCGCGCTGCTCGACGGGTTCGGCATCGACCCGTCGCCGACACTCCAGCGACTGGAGGCGGCGATCCTCGGGCAGAGCGCCGAGCTCGACGTCGCCTACGCGGAGGTCTGCCCCTACAAGGGCTTGGCCAGCTACCAACTCGACGACGCCGAGAACTTCTACGGACGCGACGATCTCGTTGCCGCTCTGTGCGAAGCGGTGCGGACGGCGTCGTTCGTCGTTGTGGTCGGCAGCTCCGGCGCCGGCAAGTCGTCGGCGCTGCGCGCCGGGCTCGTCAACGCAGTCGGAACAAGCAAGCTGAGCGTCTGCCGCCAGGCATGTGTGATCACCCCGGGCTCCTCGCCACTGCGGGCCATCTACCAAGTGCCGAGCTCCGCCGACTTGATCATCGTCGACCAGTTCGAGGAGCTGTTCACGCTCATCGACGACGAACCGACCCGCAGCGAGTTCATACGCCTGCTGCTGGCACGCGCCAATGACCACTCCGACCGAGTCGTGATCTCACTGCGCGCCGACTTCTACGGTTACTGCACGAGGATTCCGGAGCTCGCCGCTTTGCTCGCCCGGCGACAGATCGTGGTCGGGCCGCTCGACGAGCACGAGCTGCGCCTCGCCATCACCAAACCAGCCGAACGCGCCGGACTGACCGTCGACGCCGACCTGGTCGACACGATCGTCAGCGAGGCTGCCGACCACGTGGGCGCACTTCCGCTCGTGTCGCACGCACTCGTCGAGACGTGGCACCGCCGGACGAATGGGCACCTCACGCTCGACGCGTACCGCGACGCTGGCTCTATCGCCGCGGCGATCGCCCGCACCGCAGAACGCGCCTACAACGGCTTCCAACCCGAGCACCGGTCCCAAGCGGAGCGGCTCTTCCTTCGACTCGTCGACCCCGGCGAGGGCACGGAGTCGTCGCGCCGGAAGGTCTCGTACGCGCAGCTCGAGGGCTCGTCGATCGATCGACGGGTGATCGACCTCCTCGTCGACGCCCGCCTGTTAACGGCGGAGGCGGACGGCATCGAGATCGCCCACGAAGCACTGATCGGAGCGTGGCCGCGACTGGCCGAGTGGATCGACGACGGCCGCGATGGTCTGCGCATGCACCGCCACCTCACATCAACCGCGACCGCGTGGGAGGAGGTCGGACGGGACGAGGAAGAGTTGTACCGCGGAGCGCGCCTCTCCGCCGCACTGACATGGATCAACGACACCGCACCGGACCTCTCCAACGTGGAGCGCGACTTTGTCGAAGCATCGGTGGCGATGTCGGAACGCCGGATGCGGCAGCAGGCTCGGGCCAACCGCCGCCTGCGCGTGCTCGTTGCCCTGAGCCTGGTCGGCGTGCTCGTCGCCGCGATTGGGATCGTGCTGGCCGTGAGCAAGGCACGCGACGCCGAACAGGGCAAGGCCGAGGCCGAGGCAGCGCGAATCGTGACGACTGTTCGCAACGCTCCCGATCTCTCCAACTCGGCCGTGCTCCAGCTCGCCGTCGAGGCCGACCGGCGCGCCTCGACACCGGAGACGCAAGGGCTGCTGCTCGACGCCATCGCCAGGGATCCTGCTTTCACCTTCCGAGAGGACCTCGGCCTGCTGCCGGGTGGCAACACACCGGTCTCTTCCAATGGCGGAGTCATCGCCGGCACCGACGACAACGTGCTCGGGGTCGTGTTTGACGCGGCGACGCTGAAGCCACTTAAGCAGGGGCTGACACCGGCGCCGATGGTCGTCGTCAACACCGGTTCGCGCCTGCTCGGCGTGATCGGTGGCTCGGAGCTCAAGGTCGTCGACCTCCACCGCCGCGCCTCGATCGGCGGGTTCCCCGGTGTCACCGCTCGTGCATCGGAGGTCGCCCTTTCAGCGGATGGCACAATGCTCGCAGTTGCGACGAAGCAGGGTGCAAACGAGGCCAAGACCGAAGTCACGATCTATGACGTGGATTCCGGCCATGAACACTCGACCTTGACGTCCACTGATGGCGGCGCGGTCAGCAACGTCGTTTTCGCACCCGACAACAGCCATGTGCTCGGCGTTGTTGGTGGCTCGCGCCTCGTGATGTGGGATTTCATCAGCGGCAAGCAAGTTCTGTTGCCGGTCGAGTCCGGAGCACTCATCACCCGCGTCGCAATGTCGCCTTCGGGCACGCTGATCGCGCTTGGCCGGCAAGACGCCGGACTCCAACTGTTGTTCAAATCCGAGATT
>DATBKA010000537.1:0-10805 GCA_036556105.1 Ilumatobacteraceae bacterium
GCACTCGCCCGGAGGTGACCAAGCGGATGGCCACCGAATAGGCCGAGCCGAGCCAGGCGATCGAGGCGCCGACATCGCCGCGCAACACGTCGAGCTGACCCAGGGCGGCCAGCGAGGCGACGCTCAAGCGCTGGCACATCACCTGTTGCTCGCCGCCCGGCAGCGGCATGCGCACGAGGCGCATCGAGCCCGCCTGTGGGGCCGGTGAGCGGCCGAACGCCGAGCTGACCGCCGCCTGCAGATTGCCGCCGTACGCGCCGCGACCGGGTTGCCAGGCGACGACCTCGCCGTCGAGCCAGGTCAGTTGCAATCCCGGTGAGCCGGCAACGGACATGGGTCGGACAGGCACACTCCGAGTGTACGAGCGGGGTGTGCGCCGGTTGGGGCGTTGTGGCGCGCAAGACTTGGGCCGACATGTCGCAACCTTGGGATCCTCCCGATCCTCTCCAGGAGCGCATCACCACGCATGCCGGTCGCGCCCACCGCAGCATCGGCATCGTGTTGTTGATCGTCACCGCCTTGGTCGGCGGCGGTGCAGTGTCCTATGTGCTGTCGCAGTGGCGCGAGGCGCGGAGCGAACCGGTGATCCCGCCGACGTTCGCCTCGACGTCCTCGACCACCACATCGACATCGACGACCACCACGACGACACTGCCACCGACCACGACCACGACACTGCCACCGACCACGACGATCGCGCCGGTCGTCGGCGATCACATGGTCTTCGCCGACGGATATCCCCTCGGTCACGTGTCTCCCGACGGCTTCGCCGCCTATCAGGGCGACGTGGTCGGGCAGCTGCGGCAGGGGATGATCGAGGTCTCGTCCGTCGTCAACTTCGTCGGTTCGCAGTTCAGCGTCAACGTTCGCCCGCTCGACCCGACCGAGATGTCCGAGTCGTGCCCGATCGCCGTCCAGCCACGGGCGGCGGACAACGCCACACCGCTCGGCTTGTGGGTCGAGGCGCCGACTTGGCAGCTGCAGCCGCAATCGTTCTCGCCGGTGGCCCTGGGTGATCCGACGGTCGGCGCCGTCGTCCAGCTCGTCGCCGCCAACAACGGCATCCAACCGGCGACGCCTCAGAAGGGCAGCGCCGTACTGGTTGATTTGGTCGGCGACGGGGTACCGGACCTGCTGGTGTCGGCGACCTACAGCGATGACGCGAGCTTCTACCGGATGGTCGCCGTTGCCGCCGACGCCAACCCGGCCTCGGCCGTGGCGGTGATGGTGGAGTTCGGGGCGACGTTTGCGCCGGACGGGTCACGCGATCCACGGTCGCGAGGTGAGCTGCGCGTCGACGGCGTGGTGGAGATGACCGGACAGGCACCGTTCGAGTTGCTGGTGCGGCGGACGACGGCAGCGACGACCGGAGTGACGATCCGCGACCTGGCCGGCACGGAGCTGGGGGCGTACGAATGCCCGCGATAGCGCCGACCGACGTTGAGGACCTTCCCTCAAAGTTGATAAACTACGACTCAGGATTTCTGTCGAAGTCCGACTGAACAGGCTGCTGAGCAGCGACGTTGAGGAGGGACCGTGGCGTTCGACCCCAAGAACTGGACCTTGAAGACCAACGAGGCCTTCGCCGCGGCCATCGATCAGGCCAAGGCCCTCAGCAACCCCGAGCTCACTCCCGACCACGTACTGGCGGCGATGATGCGCCAGGACGACACGATCGTGCCCGCTGTGCTGGCCAAGCTGGGGATGGCGCCGTTGATGGTCCGCAACAAGGCCGACGAGGCCGTGCAGCGCCTGCCCAAGGCGTACGGCGGAGCCGAGCCGCACCTGAACCGGGAGCTGAACAACGTCATCCAGAACGCCGAGCAGTTCCAAAAGGACCTGAAGGACGACTTCCTCTCCGTCGAGCACCTGCTGCTGGCGATGAACCAGCGGCTCGGTGTCGGCACCGAGGAGTTGCTGCAGGCCCTGCGCGAGGTCCGTGGCAGCCATCGCGTCACCAGTCAGAACCCGGAGGAGAACTTCGCCGCACTCGAGAAGTACGGCCAAGACCTCACCCAACGCGCCCGCGACGGCAAGATCGATCCCGTCATCGGGCGCGACGAAGAGATCCGTCGCGTCATTCAGGTCCTCAGCCGGCGCACCAAGAACAACCCGGTGCTGATCGGCGAGCCCGGTGTCGGCAAGACGGCGATCGTCGAAGGTCTGGCACGGCGGATCGCCGACGGCGACGTGCCGGAAGGATTGAAGAGCAAGCGGCTGATCGCCCTCGACATCGGCTCGATGCTGGCCGGCGCCAAGTATCGCGGTGAGTTCGAGGAGCGGCTGAAGGCGGTGTTGAAGGAGATCACCGACGCGTCCGGCGAGGTGATCACGTTCGTCGACGAGCTGCACACGATCGTCGGCGCCGGTGCGGCCGAAGGCGCCATGGACGCCGGCAACATGATCAAGCCGATGCTCGCCCGCGGCGAGCTGCGCATGATCGGTGCGACCACGCTCGACGAGTATCGCAAGCACGTCGAGAAGGATCCGGCGCTCGAGCGGCGCTTCCAGCAGGTCTACGTCGGCGAGCCGAGCGTCGAAGACACGATCGGGATCCTGCGTGGTCTGAAGGAGCGCTACGAGGTGCACCACGGCGTGCGCATCCAAGACTCGGCGCTCGTCAGCGCCGCCGTGCTGTCCAACCGCTACCTCACCAACCGGTTCCTCCCTGACAAGGCGATCGACCTCGTCGACGAAGCCGCGAGCCGGCTGCGCATCGAGATCGACTCGTTGCCCACCGAGATCGACGTCGTGCAGCGCCGCATCCTGCAGTTGGAGATCGAGCAGGTCGCCCTGGAGAAGGAGACCGACCAGGCGTCGAAGGAGCGTCTCGAGGCGCTGACCGAGGAACTGGCCGCGCTGAACGCCCAAGTGCACGAGATGAAGAAGCACTGGGAGGCGGAGAAGCAGGCCATCGACGCCATCCGCTCGCTCAAGGAGGAGCTCGGTCAGCTCGGTCAACAACTCGAACGCGAGACCGACCTCGCCGTTGCCGCCGAGATCCGCTACGGGCGGATGCCCGAGCTGGAACGGCGCATCGCCGAAGCCACGTCGCACCTCGACGAGTTGCAGGCCGAGCATCGCATGCTGAAGGAAGAGGTCGATGCCGAAGACATCGCCGAGGTCGTCAGCAAATGGACGGGCGTCCCGGTCAGCCGGTTGATGGAAGGCGAGATGAGCAAGCTCGTCCACCTCGAGGATCTGCTGCACCAGCGCGTCATCGGCCAAGACGACGCGGTGCGGGCTGTTGCCAATGCGATCAGGCGGTCGCGTGCCGGGCTCAGCGACCCGAACCGGCCGATCGGATCGTTCATGTTCCTCGGGCCGACGGGCGTCGGCAAGACCGAGCTCGCCCGCGCCGTCGCCGAGTTCTTGTTCGACGACGACCACGCGATGGTGCGCATCGACATGGGCGAGTACATGGAGAAGTTCTCCGTCAGCCGTCTGATCGGTGCTCCTCCCGGCTACGTCGGCTACGACGAGGGTGGCCAGCTCACCGAAGCGGTGCGCCGCCGCCCGTACAGCGTGGTGCTGCTCGACGAGATCGAGAAGGCACACCCCGACGTCTTCAACGTGTTGCTGCAGGTGCTCGACGACGGGCGGCTCACCGACGGTCAAGGACGAACCGTCAACTTCACGAACGTCGTGCTGGTGATGACCAGCAACCTGCCGGGCGATCCGCTGTCGTTCTTCAAACCCGAGTTCATCAACCGTGTCGACGACATCATCCGCTTCCGCGCCCTCACCGAGGATGACCTCGCCCAGATCGTCACGATCCAGCTCGCCCATCTGCGCAAGCGCATGGCCGAGCGCCGCCTCACGCTCAACGTCACCGATGCGGCGATGGCCCAGCTCGCCCACGACGGGTACGACCCGGCGTTCGGCGCGCGGCCGTTGAAGCGGGTCATCCAGCGCGAGATCAGCGACCCCGCGGCGCTGCTGATCCTCGAGGGCAAGGCCGTCGAGGGCGACACCATCACCGTCGACGCGATCGACGGCCGCATCACCATCACCGCCTGATCCGAGTGTTTCGAGGTGCAACGGGTGCCTCGAAACACTCGGACGATCAGCTAGAGAGAGGGTGATGATCACCGCCGATGGGCGACGCCTGATCGCCACGCGCGGTCTACGGGGCTATGCCGACGGGTTGATCGCCGCGTCGTTGGCGGGATATCTGGCAGACGAGCTCGGCTACAGCGGGACGCGCATCGGTGTGATCGTCACGGGCATGCTGCTCGGATCGGCAGTGCTGACCTTGTTCACGGGGACGTGGGGATGGAGGTTCGCCAGGCGGGCACTGTTGCGCGCCGGAGCCCTGCTGATGATCATCACCGGTGTCGTCTTCGCCACCTCGACGACGTTCGTCGTGCTCCTCCTCCTCGGCGTGATCGGCACGATGAATCCCAGTGGCAGCGACGTCAACGTCGTTCAACCGATCGAGCAATCGCTGTTGCCGGTCACGACGAGTGACGAGCGCCGTTCGCGGGTCTTCGCTCGCTACACGTTCGTCGGCGGAACGCTCGCGGCCGTGGGCGCGCTCTCGGCGGGACTGCCCGGCAGGCTCGATTGGGATCCCGTGTCGGTGTTCGTCATCTATGCCGCCGTCGGCGCGTTGATGTTGGTCGTGTACTCGTCGATGTCGTCCGGGGTCGAGGCGGCGACACACGCCGCGTCGGCTCCACTCGGCCAATCGAAGGCGATCGTCTACCGGCTCGCCGCGTTGTTCAGCATCGATGCCTTCGGCGGCGGGTTCGCCGTGCAGTCGCTGCTCGTGCTGTGGCTGCTGCGCCATCATCACTTCTCGGTGGGCAAGGCCGGTGCCGTGCTGGCCGTCATGCAGATCCTGTCCGCCGCATCCGGGTATGTCGCCGTTCGCATCGAGAAGCGGCTCGGGCCGTTGCGAACCATGGCCTTCACCCACCTGCCCGGGCAGGTCTTCCTGATCGGGGCGGCGTTGATGCCGAACGCGCCGCTCGCCGTCGCCTGCCTGATCGCGCGCAGCCTGACGTCGAGCATGGACGTGCCCGTACGCAACGCCTACGTGATGTCGGTCGTGACTCCTGCCGAGCGAGCGGCCGCGGCCAGTGTCACCAACGTGCCGCGCAGCTTGGCTGCGGCGTTGCCTCCACTGGCCGCCGGATGGATGCTCGATCGCTCGACGTTCGGCTGGCCGTTGATCCTCGCCGGATCGTTGAAGATCGTCTACGACCTGCTGCTGCTGCGGATGGCGCGGCGGACCCGCCCGGCCTGACGGCGCGACTCAGTCGCGGCGCAACAACGCCGCGTTGCGGTGGGCGACGAAGCCTTCGTGGTCGCTCATCGCCACGATCGTCGGGGTCATGCGCTGCAATGCCCGGGCGTCGGCGCGGGCAACGGCAGTCCGCTTCAGGAAGGCCTCGGCGGTGATCCCACTCGACACGTGCGCGAAGCCTCCGGTCGGCAGGCTGGCCGGGCAGCCGATGACGAAGTTTCCGGCCGAGAACGGGGTTTGCTGACCGATGAGGATCTCGCCGGCGTTGACCAAGCGGTCGAGCACCTCCGCCTCCACGTCGGGGTCGACGGCGACTTGAAGGTGCTCCGGCGCCCAACGGTTGGCGACGACCGTCGCCTCCTCGAGATCGTCGACCAGAACGCATCCGCCGTTCATACCGAGGGCGGCGCGCGCCGCCTCGGCGCGGACCGGAGGCAAGGCGGCCAGCTGGCGATCCAGCTCCACCTCGACCGCATCGATCAACGACCGAGACGCGGTGACGAGGAGGACTGCCGAGTCGGTGCCGTGTTCGGCTTCGTTGAGCAGATCGCCGGCGAGGAACCGCGGATCGGCCGAATCGTCGGCGATGACGAGGCTCTCGGTCGGGCCGAGGATCATCATCGTCGCCACGCCGTACCGTTGCATCTCCACCTGTGCGCACGCGACCGGCGGGCTGCCGGGCCCGACGATCTTGCGCACCTGCGGAATCGACTCGGTGCCGAAGCCGAGCGCGGCGACACCCGCCGGGCCGTTGACTCGAAACACCTCGGAGATGCCGAGCTTGCGGCAGACCACGAGCACCGCCGGGTCGATGCTGCCGTCGCCGCCAGGCAGCGGCGGGACGACGAGCGCGATCTCGCCGACGCCGGCGACGGTCGCCGGCACCCCGAGCTGATAGGCGACGCTCGGGTAGCTGGCCTTGCCGCTGGGCACGAAGAGGCCGGCCGACGAGATCGCGGTGACCTTCTCGCCGACCGTGAGGCCTGGCTCGCTCTCGAAGCTCCAGTCGCCGGCGCGCTTCATCACCTCGTCGTTGAAGGCACGCAGGTGCGTGATCGCGTCGTCGATTGCCTCGTCGACCTCGGGGTTGACCTCCGCCGCGGCGATCTCGTCGACGGTCGCCCGCAGTTGAGCGGGCTCGAGCTCGACGTGGTCGAACTCACGGAGGGCGCGGCACACCGCGTCGTCGCCGTTGCTGCGAACGTCGTCGATGATCCGCCCGATCGCCACCTTGAGATCGTTGTCGAAGATCGCCTCCAGGCCGCGCGTGCACAGCTGCCGGCGGGCGTCCTCGTCCATCGCCGACCATGTCATCGTGCGCAGCACCGGCATGAGCGACGAGGGTATCGGGTAGGATCTCGCCACGTTCCGCCCGTGCCGCGAGGAGCGTCCCATGCCCGTCACCGTCGTCGTTGGAGCCCAATGGGGCGATGAGGGCAAGGCCAAAGTGATCGATCTGCTCGCCAAGGAGCACACGCACGTCGTTCGCTACCAGGGCGGTCACAACGCCGGGCACACCGTCGTCGTCGGCAGCGAGCGCTACGCGCTCCAACTCGTGCCGTCCGGAGTCCTGTACCCGCACGTCATTCCGGTGATCGGCAACGGTGTCGTGGTCGACCTGCCGACGCTCTTCAACGAGATCGACACGCTGGAGGCCCGCGGCGTCGACTGTTCGAAGCTGATCGTCAGCAGCCAAGCCCACTTGATCTTCCCGTGGCACCAGGCCCTCGACGCGCTGTACGAGGCGGGACGCGGTGATGCCCGGATCGGCACGACCCTCAAGGGCATCGGTCCGGCATACGCCGACAAGGCGCGGCGTGAGGGAGTGCGCGCCGGTGAGGTGCTCGACAGCGGTCGGTTCCGCGCCGCAGTGAAAGAGCGCGCGTTCAGTCACAACTCGGAGATCGTTGCCCTCGGCGGCGAGCCGCTCGACGTCGACGACCTCGTCGAGCGGTTCGTCTCCTATGGGCAGCGGCTCGCTCCATACGTGGCCGACACAGTGGCGCTGTTGCACGCGGCGCTCGACCGCGACGATCGGTTGCTGCTCGAAGGAGCGCAGGCGACGTTCCTCGATCTCGACCACGGCACCTATCCGTTCGTGACGTCGTCGAACCCAACAGCAGGTGGCGCGTGCGTTGGCACGGGCATCGGGCCGAGGTACCTCACCCGCATCGTCGGGATCTCCAAGGCGTACACCACCCGTGTCGGCAGCGGACCGTTCCCGACGGAGTTGCACGATGCGGTCGGCGACCAGCTCGTCGACATCGGTCGCGAGTTCGGCACGGTCACCGGTCGCCGGCGACGCACCGGGTGGCTCGACTGCGTGATGCTGCGCAAGGCGGTGCGCATCAACTCGCTGACGGAACTGGCGCTGACCAAGCTCGACGTGCTCGACACGTTCGCCGAGATCAAGGTGTGCACGGAGTACGACTCCGAGGGCGGGCCGGTCTACGCCGTGCTCGACGGTTGGCAGTGCGACATCTCGGCCGTGCGCAACCAAGCGGACCTTCCTGCGAAGGCGGCGGCGTTCGTCTCTCTGGTGGAGTCGGAGGTCGGCGTGCCGGTGCGCATCGTCGGCACCGGCCCCTCTCGCGAAGCCGTGCTGGAGTGGCAGTGATCGATCGGTACTCGCTGCCGGAGATGGCCGCGATCTTCTCCGACACCACCCGGTTCGGTCGCTACCTCGAGATCGAGTTGCTCGCCACGGAGGCCCACGCCGCGCTCGGCATCGTCCCGGCCGAAGAGGCTGCCGAGTGTCGATCGCGCGCCCCGGACACCGACGCGGCGTTCGTCCAGGCTGTGGCCGATCGAGAGGCGGTCACCGACCATGACGTCGCAGCATTCGTGGACGTCGTACAAGCGGCGATCGGTCAGCCGGCCGGTGGTTGGATCCACTACGGGCTGACGTCCAGCGACGTCGTCGACACCGCATGGTGTTGGGCATTGCGCGACGCCGCAGACCTGTTGATCGAAGCAGCGTCCTCACTGTTGTCGACCGTCATCGACCTCGCCGGGGCTCATCGCGACACGGTGATGATCGGGCGCACCCACGGCATCCATGCCGAGCCGACCACGTTCGGCGCCAAAGCCGCGTTGTGGGCATTGCAGATCGCCCGCGACCGGGATCGCCTGCGCACGGCGCGCCGCACGGTCGCTGTGTGCAAGCTCAGCGGCGCGGTGGGCACATACTCGAACATCGACCCCGCCGTCGAAGCATTCGTCGGCGAACGGCTCGCTCTCGCTCCCGTTCCGGCGACGCAGGTCATCGCCCGCGATCGGCATGCCGAGTACCTGTGGGCTTGCACCGCGGTCGGGGCAACGCTGGAGATGATCGCCGTCGAGCTTCGGCACCTGCAACGCACCGAAGTCGGCGAGATCCAGGAGGGGTTCAAGGTCGGCCAGAAGGGCTCCAGCGCGATGCCGCACAAGCGCAACCCGATCAGCGCCGAGACGATCAGCGGTCTGGCCCGGGTGCTGCGCGGCAACCTGCAGGCGGGCATGCAAGACATCGCCTTGTGGCACGAGCGCGACATCTCGCACAGCAGCGTCGAACGGATCGTGCTCCCCGACAGCTCGCTGATGGCCCACTACATGCTGCGCCGCATGCAGCAACTGCTCGCCGGCTTGCAGGTCTTCCCGGAGCGCATGGCGGCGAACCTGGAGCTGAGTCGCGGGCTGGTGTTCAGCCAGCCGGTGTTGTTGGCACTGGTGCAGAGCGGGCTGTCACGCGACGAGGCGTACGGAATCGTGCAGGACAACGCGGCCCGGGCGTGGAAGGAGCAGCGCTCGTTCCGCGAGTTGCTCGACGCCGATCAGCGCGTGACGGTGAAAGCCGACCTGCTCGACGACGCGTTCGATCTGCAGCGATCGTTGCGGCACACCGACGCAGTGTTCGACGCCCTCGCGGCGATCGAGATCTGAACGGTCAGCTGGCCCGGGTGATGCCTGCCCGCTTCAGCACCGCGGCGTCGACGCCGATCTCGCGCCAGGTTGCGTACGAGATCCCCTGACGAGCGCTGTACGACTTGGCGACGGAGACAAATCCGTTCTCCAGCGACGTCAGATCGACCTTCTCGCCGAGTGACGCCAGTTCGGCTTGCAGATCGCGGCGCTCTTGGCGGAGACGCAACTCGCTCATCGCATCGGCCGTCTCCAGCTCATTGTCGATGGCGGCCAGTCGGCCATTGATGGATTCGCGAGTACGGCGGCGACCGCGCTTCGGTTTGTTGTTGCGCAGCGCTTCGAGATAGTTGCGCACCGCGGTGCCTTCGTTGCGTCCCATCGCCAGTGCCGCTTTGTGTTCATCGGTCATCGGCCCTTTGGGCCCTCGTTTTGCCATGTCGCAAATCATAGTTTCATATCTTGGAAACTCGATAAATTACGCTGCCGGCAATGGATCTCGGCCGACTGTTCGATCTCGAGGCGCACGGCGCCGATACGTTCGTCGGTACCGGGCCCCAGTACCCGTGGGGTGGGCTGTACGGCGGGCAGATCGTTGCCCAGGCGTTACGCGCCGCGGCCAGCACTGTGATCGCTGAACTGGAGGTCCATTCGCTGCGCGCCTACTTCATCCGTCGTGGCGATCACACCGAGCCGATCAGGTTCGAGGTCGATCGGATCCGCAATGGGCGCAGCTTCGCCACGCGGCGTGTCGTTGCTCGCCAAGCGTTGGGCGCAATTCTCAACCTCGAGGCCTCGTTCCAACGCCCGGAACCGTCCAAGGATCTGTCCGGCGTGACCATGGATATGTCACTCCCGCCGCCGGAGGAGGTGCCCTCCAATTCGTGGACGCAATCGTTTGAGCGACGGTTTGTTTCTGCGCCGCCCGCACAGCCGGCAATGAACGGGATCGGGCGCACGCTGGCCTGGATGAAGGTCAACGCACCACTCGGCGACGATCAGCTCTTGCACCGCTGCTGGCTGGCCTATTTGTCCGACGATCTCCCGACCGATTGCGTACAAGCCGCCGCTGCGTTTCCCGACGAAGGCAGATATGCGGCCAGCCTCGACCACTCGATCTGGTTTCATCGCCGCGTGCGCGCCGACGACTGGCATCTCCACGACTTCAGCTGTCACAGCTTCAGCGGCGGGCGGGGCGTCGCCGTCGGCCATCTCTTCGCCATCGACGGGCTCCACGTGGCGACCGTGGCCCAAGAGGTGTTGATGCGTGATCGTCGCGACGCGCAGACTGGCGATCATGCCGTCTCACTCACTCGCTCACCGCGTCAACGCGATCGCTCGCCTGACCGGAACATTCACGCTCCGCTCCGGACAGATCGCCACCGAGTACTTCGACAAGTATCGCTTCGAGGCCGACCCCGTGCTACTTGCCGACATTGCCGCGGCGATGGTTCCGCTGCTGCCCGGTGACACCGAGGTGCTCGCCGGCCTCGAGCTCGGTGGTGTGCCGCTCGCGACGGCGCTGTCGTTGCGCACCGGGCTCCCTGCCGCGTTCGTGCGCAAGGAGGCCAAGAAGTACGGCACGGCCCGCCTCGCCGAGGGCGCTGAGATCGACGGCAAGCGGGTGACGGTGATCGAAGACGTCATCACCACC
>DATBKA010000538.1:0-1652 GCA_036556105.1 Ilumatobacteraceae bacterium
TGTGCGCATCTCGCTCAACACCGCCCGGCAGAAGACGAAGAACCTCGCCAAGCGGTCCCCGGCGACGTTGTTCATCCTCGACACCGCCAACCCAGCCCGATATCTCGAGATTCGTGGCGACGCCACCCTCGAACCCGACGACGACTACGCGTTCGCCGATCAAGTCGGCGCCAAGTACGGCGGCATCGACCTGCGCACCATCGACCAACCCGGCCAGAAGCGCGTCGTCGTCACCATCGACCCGGCGCGCATCAACGCCGTCGATATGAGTCGCTAGTACGTCGACCTCTCTCGTTCGCTCGCGAACGAACGAGGTCGATGTAATCAGGGCATCGGGTATTCGTCGGCGTTGAGCACCCAGCCCGGTCGTTCGGAGAAGTCGCGGCGCGGCGGGGCGAAGACGTCGATCAGCCAGTGACGCATCGACCCGACGGCCTGACTGGTGTGGATCAGCGGCGGCGGGATGACGACGACCGCCGGAGCTTCGCAGGCGCGGTGCTCATCGTCGCGCCACGTGGTCGAGTCGGGCGTCCACGTGACGCGCATGTGGTGGACGTAGTCACCGGCGACCTGCAATGACACCTGCTCGAAGTCGTCGTGATGATGAGGCGACAGCTTCGACGGATCTCGCGGGTCGTCGGCTTCCGGCAACACGTTGACCATCACGGTGGAGCAGCGGAAGATCCGCCCGAGTCGTCCCTCACTGATCGGGTGCTCGGCGATCGGGTACACGCGGATGCGATGGCCATCCGACGGGTCGGGCCACGGTGTGAAGTCGGCGACGTTGACGTCGTTCGCCGCGTACTCACCCGAGTTCGCGCAGCGGCCGGCCAAGTCCGGAGCAGTGGCTGCGGCGATCACCCGGATCACCGTGCCGGGTGCAGTCACGCGCAGGCTCGACGATCCCGGAGGCACGAGCACGACTGCGGGCTCGTCCACCGAGACGGCCTCTCCGCCGTGCTTCACCTCGACCGCGGCGCCGTCGAGGACCAACACGGCGTGCTCACCGCCGACGTCGTTCGTCGTCAGTTCGTCGCCCGTCTGGGCCTCGGTCGAGCCGATGACCATCGCCTGGCTCCGCGTCCACCACGTCGTGCTGCCGTGCGGATGTTTCTCGTCGGGGCCGGAGGCGTGCAGCTCGCGGTAATGCGCCGGGCGGGGGATGCCGGCTGGTGCGCTTCCAGCGGTGGACAGCTGCGATCTTGGATCGTTCTTGTCGTAGGGCATGGCCCATATCGTTTCACCTCCACGCACTCCGATGTTCACCGGACCCGGCGGGCGTGACGCGAGCACGTGACTATCGTGAGCGCGATGCACGAGCCCGGCGTATTTGCGCGGCGGTTGGCCAGTGACGGACCGACTGTGTTCGGCACGTGGGTGAAGCTGCCCACCCTGGAGACGGTCGAACTGCTCGGCCATGCCGGCTTCGACTTCATCGTCGTCGACATGGAGCACGCTCCGCTGACGCTCGAAAGCGCGTACCGGGCGATCGTCATGGCCCAGGCGATGGGAATGGGAGCACTGGTTCGTGTTCCCGACCGGTCGGACAGCCACTTGCAACGCCTACTCGATTCGGGCGCCGACGGGATTCTCGTGCCACGCGTTACCGACGCCGCAACGTGCCGCGCCGCGGTGGAGGCGATGCGCTTCAG
>DATBKA010000539.1:0-4195 GCA_036556105.1 Ilumatobacteraceae bacterium
CGGTTTCCGTGAGCCCGACAGCAAGCTGGGTGCGGCCATCGGCCGCTCCATTCTCCTACTCGACCGAGTGGAGAGAGCGAGCGAAGCGAGCGAACGAAGGAGGTCGAAGCACTAGCGATCCAACAGCAACCGCGAGCCACGGTCGTAGGTGAGGTAGTTCCACGCCCAGTTGACGAAGACGTTGGCCCGGTTGCGGAAGCCCATCAGCTCGATGAGGTGCAATCCGAGCCACATCAGCCAACCGATGAACCCATGGAAGCGCAGGTTCCCGGGAAGCTCGGCCACGGCTTGGTTGCGTCCGATCGTGGCCATCGAACCCTTGTCGCGGTAGCGGAACGGCGGCATCGAGCGGCCCGACAAGCGGGCGACGATCGTCTCGGCGGCGTAGCGCCCGCCCTGGATCGCCGGCTGGGCAACTTGCGGCAACGGCTCCGCAGTGAGGGCGATGTCGCCGATCGCGAACACGTTCGGATGGCCGCGCACGGTCAGGTCGTTGCCGACGGGGATGCGCCCTCCGCGCCCGAGGTCGACGCCGAGCAACCGGGCGACGGGACTGGCCGTCACGCCGGCCGCCCAGATGATCGTGCCGGCGCTGATCCGCCGCCCGTCCTTCAGCACGACTGCATCGGGCTCGATGTGATCGACGCCCACGCCGAGCTCGACCTCGATCTGCCGGCGCCGCAGCGTCGTCGCCGCCTCGTCGGAGAGCGAGCGATGGAACGTGCCGAGCACCCGATCCGCAGCCTCGACGAGTGTGATCGGAGCCGGGATGCCGGAAAGGTTCGGGAAGTCCTTGCGGAACACCTTGTCGATCAGCTCGCGCAAGCCGCCGGCCATCTCCACGCCGGTCGGTCCTCCGCCCACGACGACGATGCCCAAGTCGTGAACGCCGTCCGGCTCGGCGCTGGCCCGTTCGAAGCGCGTCAGCAGATGAGCTCGCAACGCGAGCGCATCTCGCAACGTCTTCAGCGGGAAGGCGTGCTCGTCGACCCCGGCGACACCGAACGATGCGCTCACCGAACCGGCGGCGATGATGAGGGAGTCGTAGGGGAAGGCGCGCCCGTCGGCCACGGTCACCGCCTGCGCGGCGAGGTCGATCGCCGTGACCTCGCCGAGGACGAAGTGGATCGACGGGTTACGGCGGAAGATGCGCCGGATCGGAAAGCCGATGTCGTCGGCGTCGAGACCAGCGGTGGCTACTTGGTAGAGCAGCGGTTGGAACGTGTGGAAGTTGTTGGCGTCGACGATCGTCACGTCGGTGGCGGCGCGATCGCCGGCCTTGGCGAGCACCTTCGCGGCACGGATCCCACCAAAGCCGGAGCCGATGATGACGACCTTGTGCCTGGTGCCGAGCGGGCTCGTGACGACCTCGGATCGAGCCATCGCCGAGAACCATAGCGACGCGGCCTGTCCATCGTTGCGGGGCAACGCGTGGCACCAGTCACCGCGATGCCGAGCCGCGGATCGATCAGCTCAGCGCCGGCGTTCGAGCATCCCCCGCGCGTACACCGCTTGTCCGCTGTGCTGGATCTCGTCATCGACGATGCTGATCAAGCGGACGCCGAGGGTGACCGGTGGATCCCAGTTCTTGTCGACGACGCGATCGAGATCCTGCGGCGCCAGCCCCTCCAGGAACGGGCGAGTCCGGGCGGCCACCGCCGCGTAGTAGTCGATCAAGACGTCGGCACTGTCGGGGCGGATGGCCATGACGTCGGCCCACGAATGCCCGTAGCCCATGTTGTCGGCGTCACGGGCAACGCCGAAGCCCGCCGCCCAGTCTCCGCTCGTCCACACCTGGTCCTGGCCGGTGAGCTCGGCGATCTGATAGTCCTCGCCGCGGGCGACATGCCAGATCAACCACCCGATCGGGTTGGTGCCCGGCTCGGGTGGCGTTCGCAAGTCGTCGACCTCGAGGCCTTCGACCGCCTCGTGGACGTGTTCCTCGACCCGACCGAAGAGATCGAGCAGCACCGCGTTCAACTCCATCGGTTCAGCTCCATGCGTTCAACTCCATGGGTTGATCATTCCACGCCGCGGCAAGCCCTCAAACGAGCTCCACACGCGTCTTGCCTAGACTGCGCCGCCGTGAGCTCGGTCCGGGTCGGTCTTGTCGGTGCCGGCTTCATGGGCAAGATCCACAGCATCGCCTACCGCAATGTGACGATGTTGTTCGGCACCGAGGTACCGGCGGTTGACCCGGTCGCCGTCACCGACTTCGACCCCTCGCTCGCGGCGCGAGCGGTTCGCGACTGGGGATGGGGACGCGCCGTCGACACGTGGCAGGAGGTGACCGCGGCCGCCGACGTCGACGTGATCGACATCTGCACGCCGAACGACGCCCATGTCGAGGTGGCTCTCGACGCCTTTGCTCGCGGCAAGCACGTGTTGTGCGAGAAGCCGCTGGCACTCAACGCTGCCGACGCGCGCCGGCTGTGCGCTGCCGCGGCGGCGAGCGGATGCGTCGCTCAGGTCGGCTTCGTCTACCGGCAATGGCCGGCGGTGACGATGGCGCGCCGGCTGATCGACGAGGGAACGATCGGCGCGGTGCGCACCGTTCGGGCCCAGTTCCTGCTCGACTACAACGGCAACCCAGACGTGCCGATGAGCTGGCGCTTCGACAGCGCCCGGGCCGGCTCCGGAGCCCTCGGCGATGTCGGCTCGCACTGCATCGACCTGGTGCAGTACCTCGCTGGCCCGATCACCTCGGTCGCGGCGCGCATGCAGACGTTCATTCCGCGCCGAACGACGACGACAGGCGACGTCGTCGACGTGACGGTCGACGATCAGACCGAGATCCTCTTCGACGTCGAGGGCGGAGCCAGCGGGACGATCCTCGCCTCGTGGGCGGCACCAGGACACAAGTGCGATCTCGGCTTCGAGGTGATCGGCGCGAACGGGTCCGTCGCGTTCACGTGGCAGCGATCCAACGAGCTCACGTTCTACGACTCGGCTGATGCGGCTGACCGTCAGGGCTTTCGAACGGTGTTCGTCGGCCCCGCGCACCCAGGTGCCGACGGCATCCATACCGTTGCCGCACAAGGTCTCGGCTACACCGACGCGTTCGCGATCGCGGCCCGCAACACGTTGCGCAACCTCGCGGCCGGAACAGTGCTCGGCGGGCCGACGTTCGTCGACGGCCTGCGCGTCGCCGAAGTGACCGATGCAGTCATCGAAGCTGCCACGTCCGGCTCCAAGGTCGAGGTCGCTCGCCGCACGGTTTGAACCGAGTGTTTGGAGGTGGACAGGGTGCCTTGAAACACTCGGAGGGATCTAGTCGGCGATTCCGAGGCCGCGCAGGTAGGCGAGGCTGGCCTTCGCGTCTTCGAGCGCGGTCGTCTCGGCGCGAACGTCGCGGTCCTGTTCGATCGTGCCCGGGCCGTCGAAGCCCGTGGCCAGTTCGGCGGCGAGGGCGGTGAAGTCGACGACGCCCCGCCCGACAGGGCAGAACACGCCGAGCGTGATCGCATCGAAGAAGCCGACCCCGTCGGCGAGCACCTTGTGGTGCACCACCGGATCGATGTCCTTGAAGTGGAGATAGGGCGTGCGCTGGCGGTGCTCGGCGAGGAAGCGAACCGGATCGACTCCCGCATAGGCGAAGTGACCGGTGTCGATGCACAACTGCAGGCCGTCGTCGACGGTGTCGCCGAGGATCTGCTCGATCTCGTCCTCGAACTCGATGTAGCTGCCGGCGTGCGGATGCAGGACGGGCACCAGCCCGTGTTCGGAGGCGATGCGCGCCGATTGGCGCACTCCGTCGAGCAGCGCCTGGTACTCGGCTCCGTGTAGGCGCGGAGCGACGGCACTGCGGCCTGCCGTCGCACCTCGCCGCTCGCTGACCATGTCGATCACGACCAGGAAGCTGCCGCCCAGGCCGGCGATGCGCCGGCAGGTCGTTCGTGTGATCTGAGCGATGTCGGCATGTTGATCAGCGTCGTGCAACGGCTCGAAGATGTAGGACCCGGCGACTCCCAGCCCGCGTGCCGCCAGCTCGGCACGGACGAGATCGTCGTCGTCTGGCAGGTACCCGACGGGGCCGAGCTCACACCACCGGTACCCGGCTTGGCCGATCTCGGTGAAGACCTCGTCCCACGGTGGCGCGCCGGGTTTGTTGGGCAGGTCGACACCCCACGAGACCGGTCCGTTGGCGACGCGCAGAGCCACGACCCGAGGCTAGACGAATACATCGGATCAGACC
>DATBKA010000540.1:0-5586 GCA_036556105.1 Ilumatobacteraceae bacterium
GCACAGCTGGCAGCCGATCAGCCCGGACCTGACGTATGCCGATCCGGAGACGATGGGCGTCTCCGGGCCACTGACCATGGACACCGCCGGTGCCGAGATGTACGCGACGATCTACTCGTTGATGGTGTCGGCCCACCAGCAGGGCGTGCTGATGACCGGGTCAGACGACGGGCTGGTCCACCTGTCGAAGGACGACGGCGGTGAGTGGGCGAACATCACCCCAACGGACCTCCCCAAGTACTCGCAAGTCACGATGATCGCCGAGTCGCCGCACGCGGCGGGCACGGTCTACCTGACGGCCGCTCGCCACAAGAACGGCGACTACGCGCCATACGTCTACAAGACCACCGATCTCGGCACGACGTGGACGAGAATCGACAGTGGCATCCCCGCCAACGAGTTCTGCCGCGTGATCCGCGAGGACCCGGCCCGCCAGGGTCTGCTCTACGTCGGCACCGAGCTCGGCGTGCACGTGTCGTTCGACGGCGGCGCCAGCTGGCAGCCCCTGCAGTGCAACCTCCCGGTGTCACCGGTGTACGACCTCGTCGTCAAGGACACCGATCTCGTGGTGGCCACCCACGGCCGATCCTTCTGGATCCTCGACGATCTCACCCCACTGCATCAGATGAACGACGAGCTCCTCACCGCGGACCGGTACCTGCTCAAGCCGCGCGACGTCGTGCGCACGCCACCGCACATCACCGCGTCATGGGGAGGCACACCGGGCGGCAAGAACTACCACGTCACCAGCGGCCAGAACGCCACCTTCTACCTCGACGAGCTCGACACCGGCCACGTGCGCAAGCGCGTGATCGACGGCGGCAACGACCTCGAGCGCGGCGTTCGGATCATGTACTACCTCGACCACGATGCCGTCGGCGACGCCAGCCTGACGATCAGCGACAGCAGCGGCGCGGAGGTGCAGACGTTCTCGAGCGTGATCCCCGAGGAGAAGAAGGACCGCCAGGGCTACTACATCACCGCCACCGCCGGAATGAACACGTTCCAGTGGCCGATGACGTATCCCGACGGCCTAAAGATGCTCGACACCGAGTTCCACAAGCCACCGGGAGGACCGCTCGCCAAGCCCGGTACCTACACGGCAACACTGAAGGTCGGTGACTGGTCGATGAGCCAGTCGTTCACGCTGCTCAAGGATCCCCGAGTTCCCACCAGCGACGCCGACTTGGCCGAGCAGTTCGACTTCATGATCAAGATCCGCGACAAGCTCTCCGACATCGTCACCGGCGTCAACACGATCCGCACGCTGAGGCGCCAGCTCGACGACTGGACCGGGCGGTTGAAGGAACGAGACGGCGCAGCATCGGCGATCGAGTCGATCGAGACGATCAAGGGAAAGCTCGAGACGATCGAGGGTGAGCTCGTCCAGACCGAGTTCACCTCCGACGGCGACACGCTGAACTACCGCCAGAAGCTGTTCGAGCTCCTGAGCGGACTCCCGGCAGTGGTCAGCAGTGCCGATGCCAGGCCGACGGTCCAGTCCTATGCGGTGTACGACAAGCTTGCCGGCCAGGCCGACGCCCAGCTCGCCGCGCTGCAGGCCGTGATCGATGGTGACGTGGCCCGACTCAACGGCCAGCTCGCCGGGCTCGGTGTCAGCATCGTCGGTACCTGACGGCTCCTAGGTGTTGCAGGAGATGTTCACGTACAGCGGCTCGGAGTACCAGGGGTAGTAACCCCAGTAGATGGAGATGTCGGTCGACGTTTGCGAGATGTACGCATTGGGGGCGTCGCCGTATCCGGTGACGTTGACTTGACACGACGTGTGGTCGGTGACGTCGACGAGACGGATTTGGCAGGAGAAGTCCTCGCAGTATCCGTAGTTGACGTCGACGTTCGGGCTGTAGTTGTCGAAGAAGTCGTCGATCTGGCAGCACGGTGAGCTGCCCGCAGCTCGGGACAGGATCGCCACGATCGGTTCGTTGCGGCACTCCCATTCGGTTCCGCTCCATCGCACCGACTGGTTGGTCGTGCAGCTCAATGAGGCGAGGGTGTCGGTGTCGACGACGGGATTTGCACACTCCCACTCACCGCTCGCGCCCATCGTGATCGTCTGGCCCGCCGTGCAGTTCAGCGTGGCGAGGACCGCGTCGCCGGTGTCGCCCTTGTCGCCCTTGTCGCCCTTGTCGCCCTTGTCGCCGTGCGGTCCGGCACTGCTCGGCTCGAAGTACCCGGAGATGTCAATGACGACATCCACGCTGCCGGCATGGTTGTAGACCTTGATGGTTCCATCGGGTGAAAGTCCGACGGTCACCTGATTGGCGACGGGCGCGCTGTTCGCCTGCCAGTTGAGGTTCGAAGACTGACCAGGCTCTGCATCCCCAGGGAAGACCCTGAGATAGCTGGCACCGGTCGGGTTGTCGATCGTCACGTTGGTCGCGATCGACGTCGCCGCCGACGGGATCACACAGTCGCCATGAGACCCGGTCACGTCGAACTCCACCGTCTCATCGGCTCCGAGCGGCGTGCCTCGCGATCCGACGATCGAGTCTGCACGGGTATCGACGAGACGGCACGGGACGACCGACACGAACGACGAAGCCGGCTTGCTGGTGGCCAGCACCGCCTGAGTGACGTTGAACGTCGTCACCGCGGCCGCCGACACCAATGCGGCGAGTCCAACGTGCACCAACCGGTACCGAGCCATCAAGGCCTCCTCTATCAGCCGGAGTCGCACCGGCACGTGAATGACCTATCGGCTTCCTAACCGACACCCTTGAGAAACCCGAGACGGCTGCGCTTGATCCATGGGTGCACGCCGACACCCACCACTGATCCCCAACCGGGGAGTGCCTGCCCGCGCCAGCGTCACTCAACTGACGCGTGACGCATGAGCGCACCGGACGGCGCCTGACGTTTGCGGACTGCCACGCAGAGCAGCACCATCGGCGGGATCTGGGCGAGGTGATACACCGAGGTGGGATCGAGCCCGACGATCTCGGTGACGTCACGTGGGAGGGCCCGCGTACAACCGGCGATGGCGCTGGTACCGAGCGCGACCATCATCCGCGGCGCTTCGGGGTGATGTCGAGCGAGGGCGACGCTCCAGAGCACCAGGACGCAGACCATCGTCACGCCTTCGCAGGCGAGGATCGTCCCGATCCCGTAGTGCCCGAACAAGGCGAGGATCCCATACGCACCGAGACTCGCGGCGCGCAGCAGCCAGAACAGGCGGCGACGACCGGGCCCGAGGACATCGGTGACCGTGGCGGCCAAGCTGAACGAGATCGTCACCACGACCATCCCGCTGATGACCGCCCAAGACGGCCCTTCGAGATCGTCGTGCGACGTCATGAAGCCGTGGTGAACGAACCCGGCGAGCGCGGCGGCCGCCGCCCACCACACCGTCCTTCGCCAGTTGGGGTTGACGTTCGGATGACGAAGCAACGGGCTGCAGGCCAAGGTGACGAGCCCTAGTGCCAGGTCGGTGAGTGCTGCTCCGGGTTCGGACAAAGGAACCGTTTCCTTGCTCAGTCGAGGCCTGGTGTCATCCCGATGCGAAGGACGGGCCGAGCGGGATCAGTGCGTCGAGCTCGTCAGCGACTGATGCGATGTCGACGTCCGCCGATCGGGCGTTGGCGTTGACGTGGCGGCCGTCGCGGCTCCCGGCGAGCGCCGCCGTGACGCCGGACTGGTGCAGCACCCACGCAATCGCCAGCTGCGCGACCGTTACTCCGAGTCGGGCGGCGATGGGCCGCATGCCCGCCGAGACCGCCGCGCTCAGCTCGCCCTTTCCCGGGCCGAGCAAGCGCCGGTAGAAGCCGGATTCGAGCCAGGGACCGGTCCACAGGGCGCGTACCTCGTCGAGGGTCTTGTCGCTGAGAATCCCGCTGGCCAGCGGCTCGTATGCCACGACACCGATGCCCATCTCACCGCAGCGGGCCATCTGGTCACGTTGGTCAAGGTGGTCGATCAGCGACAGCCCGTCCTGCACGACGTCGACCGGTCGCTGAGCGTGACAGCGCTCAATGTCGCCCAGGTCGTAGTTGGACAACCCGATCGCTCGGGCCAACCCGGCGTCGGCGACCTCGGACATGGCGCCCCACGTCTCCTCGAGCGGGACTGCACTCCTGGCCGGCCAGTGCAGGAAAAAGATGTCGACGTGGTCGCGACGCAGACGGCGCAGGCTCGCCCTGATCGCCGAGTGGACTTGATCGTGCCGGAAGCCGGATGCTCCGCCGCTGAACGCCGACTCCGGCGCCACTTTCGTCGCCACCAGGAAATCGGCGGGGAAGTGGTCGAGGGCGGCGCCGATCAGCGATTCGTTGGCGGTGGCGTGGTAGTTCTCGGACGTGTCGATCCAGTTGATGCCGGCGTCGATCGCCACTTCGATGACGTTCTTGGCCCGCTCGACGTCCGCCTGCTCGCCCTCGTCCGGGCCGAGCTCGTAGCCGCCGAGACCGACGCGCGACACGGCGACGTCGGTTTGACCAAGCGTCCTGGTCTCCACTGACACCTCCTTCGCTCGTCTGGAGACTATCCAGGGCTGTCCAGCGGTCGAACGTGGGCAGCAGGGGTGGGTCGGAGGTTGGGAGACGTGCGGAGGCGGGACAGCCGCGGCCCGATCAGGAACGACGACGTCACGCCGACGGCGTGAGCCAGCGCAAGATGTTGGCGGTCACCTGCTGCACCAGCGGGTCGCTGTCGAGCCCATAGGCCCAGTCCGTGGTGCCGACGTTGACGACGCGTCCGTCACCCTTGGCGAACGTGCCCATCACGGAGTGGTTGTGGGCGATGCGGGCCACGTTCTCCGGCGATGCCGAGCCGAACAGCGTCATGGCCACCCACTCCAGGTCACCCGGCGGATCGGCGCTTGCCCACAACGCCTTCGGTGCTTCACAGACCGAATCGGTGATCGAGAGAAGTCGTGCCGGAGCGGTCGCCAGCACCTCCAAGCCGGCCGGGGTGTGATCGGCGTAGGTCGGTACTGGGTCACCATTGACCATCGTCAACTCGCAGCCGTCGACCTCGTAGCCGACGATGCGCGACGGTCCTCCGAGCACATCGCCGTAGCGCAGGTTGGTGCCGGCGAACAGCGGATGATCCGGGCGATGGATGTGGTGGCCGCCCGAGCTGCGCGGCGTTCCTTGCCCGACGCGGGCGTAGCCGCCGCGGGTGAAGCTGAGCCCGATCGTCTCCGCCTCAGGCCGGCCGATCGCCGGAAGGCACCAGCTCGTGGACAGCAAGTGGGCTTGATCCGTGCCGGCCACCGGATCGTGGGTCGCCGCCCGAGCCTTGTAGCAAACCATCGTCCGCCCGTCGTCCTCGTAGCGCACCTGCCAGAAGCATGTGTTGCCGGAGAAGATGGCCCAGTTGCCGCCGCCGGCGACGAACGCGTCGACCCGATCGCGCATGCCCCACGACCAGTACTCGTCGTGCCCGACGCTGACCATCAGCCGTTGGTCGTCCAGCACCTCCGGGTGGAACTCGAGGTCGGAGTTGATCGCGAAGGCGAGCGTGAATCCGTTCGCTTCTGCCCAGCGCACGAAGCGCCGCTCCCAGTTGTGCCAGCCTCCCGAAGCGCACCACAGCGGATAGTCGAAGTCGGCGAGGTACTGCTGGATT
>DATBKA010000541.1:0-1528 GCA_036556105.1 Ilumatobacteraceae bacterium
TCGGAGAAGGTGCGCATCGAGGCCGGCATCGGCCAGGACGCGGCCACACCACCGTTCACTCCGGCCGACGACGAGCCGATCACCCTCGAGTGACACCACGTCGCTGCACGAGGTGCCGGGTCGGCGACGGTCCGGCCCCTCGCTCGGCGGCACGGTAAACCTGTCCGACTGGCAATCGTCGGCCACCGCCACCGGGTCACCGGTAACCTTTCGCCCGTGACTCGCGGCTACGTCGTTCACACCTTCGGGTGTCAGATGAACGAGCACGACTCTGAACGCATTGCCGGTCTGCTCGAAGGCGATGGCTACGTCGCCGTCACCGATGAGGCCGACGCCGACGTCGTGGTGTTGAACACGTGCTGCATACGCGAAAACGCCGACAACAAGCTGTACGGCACGCTCGGATGGCTGAAGCCATGGAAGGAGCAGCGCGACGGTCGTCAGATCGTGGTCGCCGGGTGCCTGGCCCAGAAGGATCGCGACCTGGTGCGGCGCAAGGCGCCGTACGTCGACGTCGTGCTCGGCACCCACAACGTCCACCGCACGACCGCGCTGATCGATCACGCCCGACACAGCGGGCCGATCACGGAGATCCTCGACGAGGCCGTGCTCGACGACCAGGCGATGTTCCCCAGCGCCTTGCCGGCGCGCCGCGAGAACAGCTACAACGCCTGGGTCACGATCCAGATCGGGTGCGACAACTCGTGCGCGTTCTGCATCGTGCCCGCCGTGCGCGGTGCTGAGATCAGTCGCCCATTCGACGACATCGTCGACGAGGTGCACCGGCTCGCTGCCGACGGGGTCACCGAGGTCACGCTGCTCGGTCAGAACGTCAACAGCTACGGGCGCGACCTGCAGGTCGCCGCTCGCCAGGCAGGCGACAGCGAGGCGCGGCTGCGGCCGATGTTCGCCGAGTTGCTGACTGCAGTCGGTGCGGTCGAGGGCATTCGCCGGGTGCGCTTCACCAGCCCGCACCCGAAAGACATGCGCGCCGACACGTTTGCGGCGATGGCCGCGACGCCGGCGGTCTGCGAGCACCTCCACTACCCGCTGCAATCTGGCAGCGACCGCGTGCTGGCGCTGATGCACCGCGGCTACACCGCGTCGCGCTACCTCGATCGCCTCGCCGCCGGTCGCGCCGCCGTCGCCGACCTGGCCGTGTCGACCGACATCATCGTCGGTTTTCCGGGTGAGACCGACGCCGACTTTGCCGACACGCTCGACGTCGTCGCCGCTGCCGAATACGACTACGCCTACACGTTCATCTTCTCTGCTCGTCCAGGAACGGAGGCGGCCGCGATGACCGAGCACTTCGTCGACCCGGCCGTGGCCAGCGAGCGCTTCCAGAGGTTGAAGGTCGTCGTCGAGCGCAGTGCGCTCGCCAAGCACGAGGCGCGGGTCGGCCGTGTCGAGGAAGTCCTCGTCGAGGGGCCGAGCAAGCGCGATCCGTCGGTGCTGGCGGCAAGGACGCGCCAGAACAAGCTGGTCCACTTCTCCGCTGCGCAGCCGCTCCGTCCTGGCGCGTATG
>DATBKA010000542.1:0-1508 GCA_036556105.1 Ilumatobacteraceae bacterium
ATCCGCAACGCCAACGTGGCGATGCACGACGAAGTGCGCATGCCGTCGTCCAAGCAGAAGGTCGCCCTGGCCAAGATCCTCCACAAGGAGGGATACATCCACGGCTTCAACACGGCGCCGTCGACCACGGGCCCCGGCGACGTGCTGACGATCTCGATGAAGTACTCATCGGACCGTCATCGCACGATCTCCGGCTTGCGCCGCATCTCCACTCCCGGCCTTCGGGTCTACCGCAAGAGCGACGCCGTGCCGCGTGTGCTCGGCGGTCTCGGAGTAGCTGTCCTGTCCACCAGTCAGGGGCTGATGACCGACCGCGAAGCGCGCAAGCGCAAAGTGGGCGGCGAAGTCCTCTGCTACGTGTGGTGATCGGAGAACCCCATGTCACGCATCGGTAGGTCACCCATCGCCGTCCCCGGCGGCGTCGATGTCACCATCGCCGACGGGAACACCGTCACGGTCACGGGGCCGAAGGGCACCCTCAGTCGTGAGCTCCCCTCGTTGATCTCTGTTCGTCGTGAGGACGAGCAGATCATCGTCGAGCGCCCCGACGACCTGCGCGAGAGCCGTTCGTTGCACGGCCTGACGCGCACACTCGTCAACAACATGGTCGTCGGTGTCACCGACGGCTTCAGCAAGGAGTTGGAGATCATCGGCGTGGGGTATCGCGCCGAGGCGGTGGCACCGAACAAGCTGCGCATGGCGCTCGGGTTCAGCCATCCCGTGATCGTCGACGCTCCCGAGGGGATCACGTTCGAGGTCCCGGCGGCGACGCGTGTGATCGTGCGCGGCATCGACAAAGAAGTCGTCGGCCAGGTTGCCGCCAACATCCGCTCGATCCGCAAGCCCGAGCCCTACAAGGGCAAAGGCGTGCGCTACTCGGGCGAGAAGGTTCTCCGCAAGGCCGGCAAGACCGGAAAGAAGTGAGAAGACGATGACGAAGGTTGCACAACAGCGCCAGCAGGGCCGGCTCATCCGGCACCGCCGGGTACGCAAGAAGATCCACGGCACCGAGGCCCGTCCACGCTTGGCGGTGTTCCGCTCCAACAAGCATCTCTCGCTGCAGTTGATCGACGACGACAGCGGGCGCACGCTCGCCGCGGCCTCGACGGCCGAGGCGGAACTGCGCGCCGCCGGCAGCGGGTCCACCGTGGCTGCCGCCACCCGGTTAGGAAAGGTGATCGCCGAGCGTGCCAAGGCCGCCGGTGTCAATCAAGTGGTGTTCGACCGTGGTGGCTTCCTCTACCACGGCCGTGTTGCAGCGGTCGCCGAAGCCGCTCGTGAAGCAGGTCTGGAGTTCTGATGGCAGCGCCAACGAGTTATTCGAACACCCAATCCGGGCAGGGCTCATCGGAGCCAGGTGGGCTGCGCGAGTCGCGCGTGATCCACATCAACCGCGTCGCCAAGGTCGTCAAAGGCGGCCGTCGGTTCTCGTTCACGGCACTCGTCGTGGTCGGTGACGGCAACGGGCGCGTCGGGCTCGGCTACGGCAAGGCCAAGGAGGTGCCGCT
>DATBKA010000543.1:0-3821 GCA_036556105.1 Ilumatobacteraceae bacterium
GATGTCGAGGAAGTTGTCGGTCATCCGCGTCGCCGACACCTTCCACACCTCGACCGGTGTGTTGATCCGCCGGAAGCTGGGATCGCGGTCCTGGACGATGTCGGGGATTGGTGCGGCCGGCACCCCGAGGCACACCCAGGCCAAGCCGTAGCGCTCCTCGCACTCGTACGGCTTGAGATGGGCGCGTGGTGGCACGGGCACACCTTCTGTCGCCGAAGGAACCCGAACGCAGCGGCCTTCGTCGCCGAACGTCCAGCCGTGGTACGGGCACACCAGGCATCCCGCCTCGATCGTCCCCTCGGAGAGCGGTGCCTGCCGGTGTGGACATCGGTCGGCCGCGGCGAGCACCGCGCCCGACGGCGTGCGCCACAGCACGACCTGCTGGCCGAGCAACGTGACCGCCACCGGCTCGGTGACGATGTCGACCGAGCGCGCCACGGGGTGCCAGGCGTTGACGATGGCGTCGTGTGAACACAACACGCTGTTCATGGAATCGACGTTACCGAGCATCGATGTGCCTCCAGACGTGAGGGATGGTGATTCCAGCGCGTTCGAGCAGCGACCGCTGTTGGGCCTGGCCACGACTGCGCAGCTTCGCCGCGTCGACGGTGACGCACTCGCGGTGGCGGATGACGGGTTGGCCGGCGACGAAGACGTCGCGCACCGAGCGGCCGTCGGTGCCCCACACCAGCTGCAGGCCGACGTCACCGCGTGGCGACCATCCCCAGTCGGTCGCGTCGTGGATGACGATGTCGGCCTGCTTGCCGACCTCCAGCGAGCCGATGCGTTCGCCGAGACCGAGCGCTTCGGCACCGGCGATCGTCGCCAGCTCGAAGACCTGATGGGCGCCGAACCGCTCCGGGTCGACCCTGCCGTCGCGAGCGATGCCGGACGCCAACGCCGCGGCACGCAGGATGTCGGACACGTCGCCCGCATTAGCCGCGTCGCAACCAAGGGCGACGCGACCGCCGCGCTCGACGATCTCGGCGTGGCGACCGACGCGAGTGACGCCTTGGCCAAGGCGCAAGTAGGCCCAGGGGCAGTAGGCGATCGCTGTTCTCGTCTCGAGGATCAGGTCGATCTCGGCGTCGTCGAGCCACACACCGTGCCCGAGCAACAGGTGCGGGCCGAGCACGCCGAGGTCGTGGAGATGGACGGCCGGTCGCTTGCCGGTGCGAGCGAGGTAGCGCTCCGGGTCGGACGATGTCGGTGACAGGTGCATCGTCATCCCGGTGCCCAACTGGCGAGCCAGGTCGGCGGCCCCGGCAAGCAGCGCATCGCTGGCGAGATCGTGCCCGACCAGCGTCACCCATCCTTCGACGAGCCCACCGGGCGGGTAGGCCTCGACCACGGCGCGCTGGCGATCGAGCACCTCGGCGGTGGTGCCGATGAACGGCCCTTGCTCGATGTCCCACCCCCACGTGCCGATCGTGCCGCGAATGCCGACCGCCTGCATCGCCGCGGCGACGCGGTCGGGGTGGGCAACGGTGCCTGCCTCGACGACCGTCGTGACTCCGTTCTGGGCGCACTCGACGGCCGACAACGTCGCCGACACCTCGTCGTCGTCGCCGGTGTGCTCACCGTGGATGGGCACCGACCACTGGAAGATCGAGGCGCCCGGCGGCAACAGGTCGGGGATGCAGCTGCGCACGAGCGGGTCGCCGGTGAGGTGCTGGTGGGCGTTGATCATCCCCGGCGTGACCACGCACTCGGTGGCGTCGACGATCGTCGCCCCCGGGTGCTCGGCGCGCAGCTGGGTGGTGGAGCCGACGGCGGCGATCACGTCGCCGGCGACCGCCACCGCGCCACCGAGGAGCACGTCGCGGGTGCCGTTCATCGTCACGACGTCGCCGCCGGCGATGATCAGGTCGACAGGGGAGGGATCGCTTGGTCTGATGGTCAGACCGTAGTTCACGTAGTCTGTGCTCATGCCAGCCAGCGCCGCACCTCCATCCCTGCTCACTCACATCGCTTTGCCGGTCCGCGACCTGGAGGCAACGCTGGCCTTCTACGCCAAGTACACGACGATGGTCAACATCCATCAGCGTGAGGATCCCGACACGGGCATGCGCTCGGTGTGGTTGGCCAACGAACGCGACATCACCGACGCCGCGGCCCGATTCGTGATCGTGCTCATCCACGGCAAGTTGCCGACGAAGATCACCGGCGACATCAAGGAGGAGTACGGCTTCCTGAAGTCGATCAGCCACCTCGGCATCTCCCTCAACAGCCGCGAGGAGGTCGACCAGATCGCGGCGATGGCCAAGGAGGAAGGCTGCTTGCTGCTCGGGCCGATGTACCGCAACGAGGTCGTCGGCTACATCTGCGTCGTCACCGATCCCGATGGCAACAACCTGGAGTTCTCGGTCGAGCAAGTGCTCGGTTGAGTTGATGCCACACTCATGCCATACTTGTGGCATGAGTCGCACACGGATCAGTACGACGGTCGACGAGGACCTTCTGAAGCGCGCCCGTCGTGCCCATCGCGGATCAACGGACGCGATGCTCCTCGACGAAGCACTCGGTGCCTACCTCGCCCGTCATCGCGCGGCCGAGATCGACACCGCGTACGCCGCCTACGACGAACATCCGCTGAGCGAGCCCGACGAGTGGGGGGATCTCGAATCGTTCAGCGAAGCCGCGAGCGCCTCGTGACGTCGGTGCCCGCGCGAGGGGAGGTGTGGTGGTGTGAGCCACCCGAGATCGGTCGGCGCCCAGTCGTGGTTCTTTCGCGCGACGCCGCCATTCCTCGACTGCGCCGTGCTCTGGTGGCGCCATGCACGACGACCATTCGTGGACTACCGAGCGAAGTTGTGCTCGAGCCGGGCGACGATCCCATCGGTCGACGCTGCGCGATCAATCTCGACTCCGTGGAGAGCGTGTCGATTGCAATTCTCGTCGATCGTCTCGGCCGACTGAGCGACGAGCGGATGAGACAGATTTGTGCTGCGCTCGAGGTCGCTGTCGATTGCTGAACTCGACGACTACCTAGACCCGACGATGCACTGCTGGAAGCCGATCGGCTCGATCAAGCGCAGGTCGCCGAATCCTGCGTCCCCCATCCAGGTTCCGAACTCCTCGGTGGTGAACGTGGCGCCGTGCACCGTGCTGGCCATCATCGTCGCCCCCATCAACACGGCGTGCGGGTTGAGCTTGCGTTCCGGGTCGCAGAAGTAGTCGGAGACGATCACTCGCCCACCGGGACGCAAGGCCTCGAAGGCGCGGTGGATCAGCCGGGCTGCGCCATCGGCACCCTCGGCGCGGCACACGTGGCCGAGCACGACCAGGTCGAAGCGGCCCGGCTCGATCTCGATCTCGAAGTAATCGCCCGGCATCCATTCGCAGCGCTCGGCGACGCCGAACTCGGCGGCCTTGCGCTTGGCGACGTCGAGCACTCGCGCAAAGTCGTTCACCACCGCCGTCGCTTGCGGACAGGCCTGGAGCACGGCGATCGACCACGGCGCGCCACCCGCGCCGAGGTCGAGCAGCCGTACCGCCGGCGAGGCGGAGTAGCGGATCTTCAGGTCGGCGCGAGTCGCGCAGCGCCACATCGTCGTGAACGTCCCTTCGACGAGCGGGACGTAGAACGATTCGGGATCGTCCTCGATCGGTCGCGCCGGTCGCCCTCGGCGCACGGTGTCGGCGAGATGCGACCAGTTCTCGAGCGGGCCCGCTGCCACCGGAACGAGATCGACCATGCAGGCCGGGCCGTCGCTGAGCAGGTACCGCTTGGCGGTGTCGTTGACCTCGTACAGGCCGTCGAACTGGTCGAGCAAACCGAGGGCGACGACCGCGTCGAGCAGCATCCGTAGGTGCGGAGC
>DATBKA010000544.1:0-3253 GCA_036556105.1 Ilumatobacteraceae bacterium
CGACTGTGTCGGGAACGGCGACCACGACCGTCACCTATCCGGCAGGCACGAAGTCAGTCGATCTGACCGGTTGGAGCAGCGGCGAGGTCCGTCAACGGCGCCGGATCAGCCTCAACTGACGCAGCGGCGGCGGTCCCGCACCACTCCCACCCATCCCCATCCGCTGCGTTTGACGAGTTTCGCCCCGATACGGTGCGGCAGTCCTCAAACGCTGCGAGGGCGGGTTCAGCCGGCGGGAGTCGACGCCAGCGGGAGGAGTTGGTCGACGAGCTCTGTGGCGATCGCCCTCGTGATCGGCAGGCCGAGGATCAGGCGGCGCATCAGGATCGGACCGACGAGTGCGTCGACGAGGATCTCCGGGTCGGTGCCGGCGCGCAGCTCCCCCGACTCGACGGCGCTGCGGATCAGTGACACGAGCACGGCGCGGCGTTCGGTGCTGAACCGGCAGTGGAAGTCGCGGACCGAGGGATCCCGTTCGGACGCCTCGATCAGCGCAGGCATGCACGCCGAGTAGGTCGATTCGGCCACCAGATCGGCGACCTGTTCGAGAACGGACACCACCCGGTCGCGGATCGACCCGTGCTCGGGCACGGCGAGCTCGGCCTTGACGGTGCGGAACGCATCCTCGACGAGTTCGAGCTTGCCGGGCCAGTGTCGGTAGATCGTGCTCTTACCGACACCGGCCCGGGCTGCCACGCCTTCGATCGTCATGCTCCCGTAGCCGACGTCGCCAAGCTCGGCGAGCACGGCCTCGAGGATGATGCGGCGTGACCGCTCGACTCGTGGGTCTTGCTCGAACGAGCCGCTCGCGTCGGTCGCCACTGTCGCCGCATCGGGCATGAAGTCATTCTCGCGCGTCACTGAGCGCCAGTTGATACTCGTACTCGTGCTCATCTTCGAACACCTCGACGGACTCGGGCTTCGGACGGCGAGAGAAGGCGATGACCGCCACGGCTGCAACGACGGCGATGCCGACGGCGACGACGTTGGTCACCCGGAACGCATCGGTGAAGGCCGACGCAGCGCGAGCGACGAGCTCGTTGCCGCCGGGGATGCTTGCTGCCACGGCACGAGCGCCGCCGATGGATTCCTCTGCCACGGCCCGGACTGAGGTCGGAACGTCGAGGCCGTGCAAGTCGATGCTGCCTCGATATGCGGTGTTGGCGATGCTGCCGAGCAAGGCGATGCCCAGCGCGCCACCCAGCTCGCGAGTGGTGTCGTTGACGGCTGAGCCGACACCTGCCTTGGACAGCGGCACCGACGTCATGATCTCGCTCGTGGCCGGCGCGGCGGTGAAGCTCATGCCGATGCCGAGCAGCGCGAAGGCGCCACCGATGACGAGATACGGCGTGTCGATCGTGACCGCAGTCAGCATTGCAAATCCTGCGGCGACGATCACCAAGCCGAACGCCATCACCTTCGCCGCGCCGTAGCGGTCGGCGAGCGCAGCGCTGCGTGGCGAGAACACGACGAACATCAACGCCAGGGGAAGGCTTGCTGCGCCGGCGGCGAGCGGTGAGTAGTTCCTGCCGAACTGCAGGTACTGGGTCATCAGGAAGAAGAATCCGAACATCACGAAGAACGCAAGCGTGATGACTCCGCTGCCGGTGGCGAAGCGACGGTCACGGAACAGACCGAGTGGCAGCATCGGGTGCTCACTGCGCCGCTCCCACCAGACGAAGGCAGACAGCGTGGCGAGTGCGATGGAGAACGCAGCGACGATCACGCCGCTGGTCCAGCCTTCCTCGGGCCCTTGGATGATGGCGTAGATCAACGTGCTCAGACCGACCACCGACAGCAAGGCTCCGACCGGATCGAGCGGGGTACGGTTGTCGTCGCGCGAGTCGGGCGCGAACACCCAGACGGCGATGATGGTTCCGACTGCGATCGGCACGTTGACGAGCAACGTCGAACCCCACCAGAAGCCTTCGAGCAGCCCACCGGTGACGATCGGCCCGATCGATGCGCCGGCACCGGCGAACCCGGCCCACACCGCGATTGCTCGGCCGCGCTCGTCGGGCGGGAAGATCGAGGTGATGATGGACAGCGTCGCCGGCATGATGAACGCGGCACCGACGCCCATCACGGCGCGGCTGGCGATCAGTTGCGAGGGGTTGGTGGCCAGCCCACCGAGCAGTCCTCCGACGGCGAACACCGTGAGGCCGCCGAGCAGCGAACGGCGCCGACCGAAGCGATCGCCGATCGCGCCTGCCGTCAACAGCAGGCCGGCGAACAGCACGGCGTAGGCGTCGACGATCCACTGCAGCTCGGACGCTGACGCGCCGAGGGCGCGCTGCATGGTCGGCAGCGCAGTGTTGAGACCCGACACCGACATCACGACGAGGACGAGCGACAAGCACATCACGCCGAGCAGGAACCAGCGGCGGGCGTAGATGGCCGGTTGCTCGTGCAACGGGACCTCGGGCGGGGAGAGGGTCACTTGCATGGGGTGCTCCTTGACTTGGGGGGGGTGCGAGACGGCTTCGTCTTGTTGCGAAACGTATCCGTATCACTCCGATACGTCAACGTTCTACAAAGTGGCAGGAGTCACCGGAACCGACGGGAATAAATCGCCGCCGGCGACCTACCCCAGCGACCGAGGAATCGGCTTTGCCATCGCCACCACGGTGGTGCCGCCGAGGTCTCGTTCCGAGCCTCTGCGCAGGTGACAGGCACCACCGGACACGCGACACGAGAGCGTTCCGGCGAGGTCCTCACCGATCGTCGCCAACCATGTCGGCCCTTCATCGAGCCGACTGGCGAGTGTCGCTGGCGCAGCTGCCGTCGACTCGAAGGCAGGCGGCGTGTAGAGGTGTCGGTACTCCTCGAAGCTGAGCCGCAACAGGCCGGCCAACGCGACCACGTCCGTGAGTGTCGCCCGCCGAACCGACGGCTCGTCCAATGTGATCGGCGCAGCCGTCTGCACGCGACCACTGTCGCCCACGCGCCGTCCGACATCCAGGTGGCGTTCCCACCACTCTCAGGTGTGGCTGCACGCGGCAACGGGTACTAGCTGGCGATGGCAGGAGTAGCGATCATCACCGAGGCGTGCATCGACGTGAAGGACCGTGCCTGCGTCGACGTCTGCCCGGTGCAATGCATCTACGAGTACGACCCAGACAACAACGTGTTGTTCTCTGAAGTCCAGGCTGGCCAGGGAGTCGAGAACACTCACGTCCCCAATCCCGACGCAGTGGCCATCTTCGGCAACACGCTGCTGTACGTGAACCTCGACGAATGCACCTCGTGCACC
>DATBKA010000545.1:0-4119 GCA_036556105.1 Ilumatobacteraceae bacterium
TCGTGCCGATGTTCCATGCCAACGCGTGGGGGACGCCCTACGCGGCGTGGATGGTCGGCGCCGACCTCGTGTTCCCACAACAGTTCCTGCAAGCTGCGCCTCTGGCGCGGATCATCGAGGAAACGCGGCCAACGCTCACTGGCGCCGTGCCAACGGTCCTCAACGACTTGCTGCACAACGGCGCCGCAGCTGATCTGTCGTCGCTGCGGCTGGTGATGTGCGGTGGGTCGGCCGTGCCGCGGGCCCTGATCCAGGGGTACTTGGACGTGTTCGGCGTGCCCATCGTGCAGGGCTGGGGGATGACCGAGACTAGCCCGGTGTGCGCCATCGGCCACCCGCCGAAGCACATGGCTGGCGACGACGAGGTCGGCTGGCGAGCGCGCACCGGCCGCGTCCTGCCCGGGGTCGAGCTGCGCATCACCGACGACACGGGTTCGGCGGTCCCATGGGACGGCAGCTCACTGGGCGAGATCGAGGTGCGCGGGCCGTGGATCACCGCGTCGTACTACAACGTCGACGCCCCGGAGCGGTTCCACGACGGCTGGTTGCGCACCGGCGACGTCGCCTCCGTTTCGCCGAACGGGTACGTGATGATCAGTGACCGTGCCAAGGACGTGATCAAGTCGGGCGGGGAGTGGGTGTCGTCAGTCGATCTCGAGAACACGTTGATGGGCCATCCCGGCATCGCCGAGGCGGCTGTGATCGGTGTTCCCGACGAGCGGTGGGACGAGCGTCCGTTGGCGTGCGTCGTGCGCAAGGCCGACTCGGAGGTCACCGCCGCCGAGCTGCGCGAGTGGCTGGCGGCGCGCACCGCCAAGTTCTGGCTGCCCGAGCGCTGGGCGTTCATCGACGAGGTCCCGAAGACCAGCGTCGGCAAGTTCGACAAGAAGGTGCTGCGCGCCCGCCACGCCGCCGAGCAGCTCGACGTGCAGCAGCTCGACTAGCACCGAGTGTTTCAAGGCACCCTGTCCACCTCGAAACACTCGGTACGGTCAGAGCAAGGCGGAGGTCAGCGGTTCTTCCTCGCGAGCGCGAAGTGCGGCGTTGACGCGTTGCCGCTCGAGCAGCTGCTCCAGCGTCTTGGTCGCCTGCGGGATGGGGTGCTCGGCGAAGAAGCCCTGCACATCGGCCACGACGTGCGGCGTCGTCAGCATCGTGATCGAGCCGACCATGCGCACGATCGTGTTGTCGGGGAACCGCTCCAGCAAGTCGTTCCACTGCCGGCGAACCTGCTCCCACGCCATCGTGCCGTTGTGACGGTTGGCGATGCACCGGTTCAGCAAGAAGGGCGCGTCCTGCGTCTTGACCTCCTCTGACAACGCCATGTCGATCGTGCGCCGGATCTGCTGCTCGGTCGGGAAATCGGCGAGGGCGAACAAGTAGCGCATCCGCAGCTGTGGCGTCGGAGCGTTGCGGAACCGTTCGAGGTAGTCGGCGTAGTCGGCATCGGTGCCGACGGACGCGACGGCGATGGCCGCGACGGCGGCGAGCTCGGGATCGGTTGACTCGTCGTCGAGCATCGTTCGGCATCGCGCTTGCGCGTCGGCATCGTTGCCCTGCACGGCGAGGAGCCCGACCAAGAGCCCGCGGAGCTTGGCGGTGAGGTCGCCTTCGCCTTCGACCGGGGCCCAGCCGAGGCTGGCCAGTGCCGGCCGGACGAGGTCGGCGATGCGACGCTGCAGCGCCGCATAGGCCTCGCCGTCGACCAACCGACCGATGCCGCGCAGCGCCAGGGCGATTGCCTGCCACACAGCGAGATCGCGATCGTCCGTGAAGCCCTCGGCGAAGTCGAGGAAGCCGGCTGCGCTGAGCCGCCCGGTGATGACCGCGTTCCAGGCATCGTCGACGAGGTTGTAGCGATCGATGACCGACAGCCCGGAAAGCGCATCGCCGGTGAGCCGGCTGCGCAGCGTCTCGTCGTAGGAGACGCGCATGAAGCCGTGGCCCCCGGCATTGACCAGCACCGTGCTGTCCCTGGACGGCAAGGCCACGCTCGTCTGCGCCGCTTCGAGCAACAGCTTCGTCTCCGTGCCGTCGATGCTGAGGTGGATGGGCACGACGAACAGCGTCGGATCGTCGGTCTCGGTGTACGCGAAGCGTTGTTGATCGAGCAGCAGTTGATCGCCATCGAGGCGAGCGGTGATCAGCGGGTAGCCCGGCTGCCAGATCCACGAGTCCATGAGGTTGCGCACCGGCACCGACGGGTTGGCTTGCTCGATCGCGTCCCACAGGTCGCTGGTCTCGGTGTTGCCGTAGGCGTGCTTCTGCAGGTACAGGCTGATGCCTTGGCGGAACTGCTCGGTGCCGAGGTACTGCTCGAGCATCCGCAGCAGCGAGCCACCCTTTTGGTAGGTGAGCACGTCGAACATCCCGTCGCAGTCGGCAGGCGCCTCGACGGCGTACTCCACCGATCGCGTGCTGGCCAGCGAATCGGTCTCGAAGGCCATGCTGCGTTCGAGGCTGAACGTCGTCCAGCGCAGCCAGTCGGGACGGAACGCGGCGCAGCAGGCGATCTCCATGAAGGTGGCGAAGGCTTCGTTGAGCCAGATCCCGTTCCACCACTTCATCGTGACGAGGTCGCCGAACCACATGTGGGCCATCTCGTGGGCGACGACGTCGGCCACGTTCTGCAGCTCTACCTGGGTGGCGGTCTTCGGATCGGCAAGCACGAGGGTCTCGCGATAGGTGATGCAGCCGAGGTTCTCCATGGCGCCGGCAGCGAAGTCGGGGAGCGCCAACATGTCGACCTTGTCGGTCGGATAGGGGATGCCGTAGTACTGCTGGTACCAGCGCAGCGAGTAGGCACCGATCTCCATGCCGAAGCCAGTGAGGTGCCCCTTTCCCGGCACGTGGATGATGCGCAGCGGGATGCCGTCGACGTCGACTGGCTCGGTCGCTTCCAGCGGACCGACGCAGAACGCGACGAGGTACGTGCTCATCACCATCGTCGGCTTGAACACCACGACGTGCTTGCCGTCAGGGCGCGGCGTGCGGCTGAGCTCGGCGCCGTTGGAGACCGCCAGCAACTCGGGGTCGACGATCAGCGTGACGTCGAAGATCGCCTTGAAGTCGGGCTCGTCGAAGCACGGGAAGGCTCGCCGGCAGTCGGTTGCCTGCATCTGCGACGTGGCGATGACTCGCTCGTTGCCCGCTTCGTCCCTGTAGGTGCTGCGGTACCAGCCACGCAGCTTGTCGTTGAGCGTGCCGGTGAAGCGGATGTCGATCGTGCCGTTGCCCTCGTCGAGCGGCGCCTCGATGATCAGTCGCTCCGTCGCCGGTTCGAGGTGGAACGAGGCCGGTCGACTTCCGACCGTGACTTCGTGGATCTCCAACTCGTCGGCATTGAGCACCACCGACTCCACCGAGTCGGTGGCGACGACGTCGATGGAGACGGTTCCGAGGAACGAGGCACCGTCGAGGTCGGGCTCGAGCTCGAGCCGGTACCGGCGGGGAAGGACGGTGCGGGGGAGGCGGTAGGGGTTGTCGCTCACGCCCGGGAGCGTATCCGCGGCGCTGCGACCAGTAACCTGCACGCACGTGCCAGCAGTGCAGTACGACGTCGTCGGGATCGGCAATGCGCTGGTCGATGTGATCGCCCACGCCGATGACGCGTTCATCGGCAGACATGAGTTGGTCAAGGGAGCGATGACGCTCGTCGACACCGACCGTGCCCTCTACCTCTACAAAGCGCTCGGCAGCGCTGTCGAGATGAGTGGCGGGTCGGCAGCGAACACGATGTGCGGCGTTGCCTCCTTCGGCGGCACCGCCGCCTACATCGGCAAGGTCAGCGACGACGAGCTCGGCGCGGTGTTCGGCCACGACTGCCGTGCCGTCGGCGTGCAGTTCCGGCCGGGAGCACCGGCCGAGGGTGTTCCCACCGGGCGGTGCATCATCGTCGTCACTCCCGATGCGCAACGGACGATGAACACCTACCTCGGGGTGTCGTCGTTACTCAACCCGGCCGACGTCGATGCCGACACGGTGTCGCGCGGCGACGTGCTGTACATGGAGGGCTACCTGTTCGACCGGCCCGAAGCCAAGGAAGCGTTCCGTTTCGCGGCCCAGGTCGCCCATGCCAACGACCGACTGGTGTCGTTGACGCTGAGCGACTCGTTCTGC
>DATBKA010000546.1:0-3089 GCA_036556105.1 Ilumatobacteraceae bacterium
GCCTCGGCGGAGCGGTCGTAGGCGTCGAGTGCGTCGGATCCGAGCACGTCGCCGTCGAGCGCGCTGCCCACGTCGTCGATCGTTCGTCCGCCGCCCAGCTCGGCCGCCCACAAACTGCCGGCGACGATGTGGTTCAGCAGCTCACGGACTGACCAGCCTTCGCATGGTGTCGGAAGATCCCAATGGTCGTCACGGACTCCGGCGACGGAGCGGCGCGTCGCGTCGAGGGCCTGTCGATGCAGTGCGGCGATGTCGTCGGTGCTCATCGACACGCAGCTTAGTTTTCGGCCGACGACGACCGATCCGAGCCAGGCGCCGTCGGCGCCGTCGGCGCCGGCGCGGTTCTGATCGGCAGCAGGTATCGCGAGGCCCGCCCGATCATCTCCGATCGCTTCTCGTACCCGAGCACAGAGCAGTGCACGCCGTCGATCGCCAGCCACGTCTGGTTCTCGAAGGCGAGACCCGCCCAGTCGAACACGTACATGTCGTCGCGCAGGGAAGCGACCTCGTCGAGCGACGTGTTCCACGCCGCGGCCAGCGGCTCGCGCTCGGGCACGTAGGCGTTGATCCACATCACCTTGTGACCGCGGCCGATGCGATCCATCATCTCCGTGATCACCTGGGCGTGCTTGCGCTTCGGATAGATGAGCGCGTCGTTCGTGCCGAGAGCGACGATCCAGACCGCCGTGTCGCCCCAGGAGTCACGGATCGCGTCGACGGCGGTGAGCCCCGTGTGCAGGTCGCGCCGAACCTTTGTCTTGATGCCGCGGTTCGTGTAGGCATCGATCATCGTCCGCGACCAACCCTGGGCACGGAAGTCGTCAGCCTGATACGGCATCGTGCCCACGGTCAACGAATCGCCGACCATCGAGATGCGCCTCGATGCCGGCGGGCCGGCCGGACCAGCATCGACTCGATCGAGGCCGTCCAGCTCCAGCAGCGCCCACGTGCCAGCGACCGCGGCCACGCCGGCGCGCAGGAACTGGCGACGGGTCGTCACCATGGGCTCGACGATCGGAACATGCCCACTAACTCCCAACAGCTCGCACCAGCGACCGGAGTCTACGACGGCCGGCGCGGCGAGCGCCCGCGGGTTCGAATACGGTACGGACCGATCATCGAACGCCGGGAGCACGGATGCCGAAGCACACCTTCCACGATCACTTGCGGACGATCCCGATGTTCGCTGACCTCGACGATGACGAGGTCGACGCCGTCGCTCGCACAGCCACCGAGCTCGACCTGCCCGCCGGCAAGGTGCTGATGCGCGAGGGCGAGTTCGCCCACGAGATGTTCGTCCTGGTGTCCGGAACCGTCGAAGTCACCCGCGGCGGCGAGCACATCGCCGACATCGGGCCCGGCGGGTTCGCCGGCGAGATGGCCCTCCTCGCCCACGCCCAACGCAACTCGACGGTGGTCACCAAGACGCCGGTCGACGTGATCCACATCGACGGTCGCTCGTTCTCCGCCTTGCTCGAGGAGGTGCCACAGATCGCCGTCAAGATGCTGCCGATCGTCGCCGGTCGAGTCACCGCCAACACCGTCCGCCACAGCGACTGACACCGATTCACCTGTAACGCAGCGGGGATTCGCCGGCACTGTGACGAGTGAAGGAGGCGATTCCGATGGCAAGCAACACGAACGAAGACAGCGTCGCAACCTTGCTGCACGAGGCGGCCGAGACTCACCATCACGTGTATCGCATCACGGATGGCACCGACGACGACTGGGCCTCGTGGTATGCCGACTGGCTGCTCGATCTCTCCGAGTTGCCAGAACTGCTCGGCACCCGACCGGTGCGCAGCCATCTCGTGCACGCGTTGGTGCAGCTCGACCGCGATCACAGCAGCTCCAAGAGCGACGAACCATGGCCGAACTTCTACGCACGGCAACTGCGTGAACGGTTCGCGTCGAGCTAGCCGGCCGCGATGCTCGCGTCGGCGGTCCGCCTAGCATCACGCCGCGTGGACGACGACGCCGATCTGGTCGACCGCCTTCGCGCGGGTGACGAGTCGGCCTTCGTCGCGCTCATCCAGCGCTACCAACAGCGCATGCTGCGCCTCGCCGAGATGACCGTCGGCAGCCGCGCCGTCGCCGAAGAGGTCACCCAAGACACGTGGCTGGCAGTCGTACGCGGCGTCGAGCGGTTCGAGGGGCGCTCCTCGCTGAAGACCTGGCTGTTCCACATCCTGTTGAATCGAGCGAAGTCGGCGGCCGGACGAGAACTGCGTGCCGGGCGGCCAGACCAGAACATCGACGAGCGGTTCGACAAGGCGGGCGCATGGATCACGCCTCCCGAGCCATGGGCAGAGCGCGCCGACGATCGCCTCGTTGCCGAAGGCCTGGCGGCGCGGGTTCAGCAGCTGTTGCCGCAACTGCCCGACGGTCAGCGTCAAGTTGTCGTCCTGCGTGATGTCGAAGGATTGCCGGCCGAGGACGTGGCCGCACTCGTCGGCGTCAGCGATGGGAATCAGCGCGTCCTGTTGCATCGCGGACGCGCCCAGCTTCGCCACTTGCTGTCGGCCGAGATGGGAGGAATGTGATGCGCCTGTTCCGACGCCGAGCCGCACTCGTCTGCCGTCAGGCCGTCGCCCTCATGGCCGACTACCTCGACGGTCGCCTGACGACCACCGATGCCCGCCGGCTGGAGACTCATCTCGCCGCCTGCCCGCACTGCTCGGAGTACCTGGCCCAGTTGCGGGTCACAATCGACGCGCTCGGCCACGCCGAGCCCGACGAGCTGAGTCAGGAAGCACTCGACGACCTCGTCGACTTGTACCGCCGCTGGCGAGCCGACTGAGAATGACGGGATGAGCACCGCCTGGAAATTTCTCGACGAGCGATCTCGCGGCATCTTCTCGGGCTTCGCATGGCCGACGCCAGGCACTGAGGACGCGGCGGGCGGATGGGTCGATGCTGCGGACGTCGTCCCCTGCGAGCAAGGAGTGCACGCCTGCCGTCTGGACGACTTGGCCTGGTGGATGAGCGCCCAGCTGTGGGAGATCGAGCTCGACGGGCCGGTCGTCAGCGACCAGCACAAGATCGTCGCTCCCCGAGGACGGCTGGTGCAGCATGTCAGCGGATGGCCC
>DATBKA010000547.1:0-3049 GCA_036556105.1 Ilumatobacteraceae bacterium
CGAACCCCTCATTGAGCGACGAGAACGTGTATCGCCACAGCTCGGTGCCGTCGTCGGCATCGAGGGCGAGCAGTGACGGGTCTCCGCCGGTCGGCTCGACGATGTACACGACATCGTCGGCGACGGCCACGGGTATGAGGCTGTAGCTGCCGGTCTCGTCGCACCGCGACCAGCGGACTGCTCCGGACGGTTCGACTGCAAACACACCCGGAACCGAGCCTGGGCACGCCGCCAAAGACACGTCCGCGCCGGCCGCACTCTCGCTCGACGCGGTTGTCGAACTCGTGGACGTTCTGGCGCCGCCGCAGCCGACCGCGCCCAGCAGCAACACGAGGCTCCCCGCCACTTCCTTGACCGCACGCATCGCGCACCTCCTGCTAGCTCAGTCTCCGGGAGGCAGCGCGTCGAAGGTGACGAACACGATCGCACCGGCGACGTCGACGTTGCCGATCCCACCTGTCGACTCGGCAGGCGAGGCGAGCGTCCACAGCGTCGATCCATCCGTGCCGGAGAGCATCGCCACCGATGTGCGCCACCTGACGATGACGTTTCCGTCGACCACCTGCTGCGGTTCGCCAAACGTGGGTGGTTGGCGCCATCGCTCCGTGCCGGTCGGGAGTTCGTAGGCGACGTTGTTGGCCGGACTCGAACCGTCGCCGATGTCGCTCAAGAAGACGACGTCCGGCGAGATCGCCCACAACTCCCCGTAGGACTGATATCCGTCCAGAGTGATGACCTCGTCGCCGGTCGTCGCGTTCAGCACCCTCGATTGCGAGTCTGGCCTTGGTGACCCCCGACCAGGCACGCCTCCGATCACGTAGCCGTGCGCGGCCACCGGATGATCGAGCCGTGGTCCTTCCCATCGGGTGTCCCCCGTGTTGGCGTCGAGGGCGACCATCGTCGCTCCGGTTGGCACGACGACCAGATCACCGTCGACCGCGGTCGCGCCGCGGAACGTCATGACACCGGACTCGTCTACCACTTGGAGATCCGTGACCCACATCTGCGCGCCCGTTGTCCGATCAAGGCCGCGAACACCTGCGCCGAACGAACCGGCGACGACCACGATGTGGTCAGTGTTCGCCACAGGAACGGCGCCCGTCGGGTTGTCGTCCGCAGCGATCTGCCAGCGCACCTCACCGGTGCCGGCATCGAGTCCGACCAGGGTGTCGCCCGACTCAGCCTTGACCGGCAGCACGATGATTCCCGCCCCCGTGAACGATCCGAGCGGCCACTGCAACTGGGACCACGTGTGGGCAACGCGCCACAACTCGGTACCGGTGTGCGCGTCGACGGCGATCAGTTCGAGCGGGTTGCCGATGTTGGTGGAATCGGCGGTCGTGGACTCGACGTAGGCGATGTCGGCGGTTGCGTCGAACAGACTCCGCCACGTCTGATCGGCGGAGCAGTACATCCACAGCAGCGATCCGCTCGCGACGTCGTATGCACCGAGCGCCGGTTCCTGGTCGGCAGCGCAGCGCGTCGAGCCCCGAGCGGGGACGCTGACGGGCCTGGACGTCGACGTGGCGTTCTCCGACCCACACGCGACCAACGGGAGCATCCCGATGGCAAGCGACGCCAACACCCGGCAACCGTTCGCCCTCATGTTCCTCGCGTACTCCTGCAAACCGCCGAGTGCTAGAGGATTAGGTCGACTCGACCTGACTCGGTGCTGTCAACTCCGTGGACGGGCGGTGTGTCGGCCCTCGTTTCAAAATCGTTTACAGTGCAGCCAACGGGTCGTGGGCGCGCGGCACTTGCCATTTACGGACGAAATGAACAAGGGGTCGCACCGTGCGTCGTCAATCCATGCTCCGGGTCAGGCTGCTGGCCCTGTTCTTGCTGCTCGCCGGAGCAGCTACCAGTGTCGTGGCGGTGACCTCCGCCCAGGCCGCAGTCATCGACAATCCGGTGATCAGCATCACCGTGACACCGGCGAATCCGCGCGTGATCGATCCGGTTCGCACCGATGTGGTGTGGTGCGTCCCGGACGTGACCGCCGCTGGTGACACGTTCGCGATCGCACTCCCACCGGAGCTGCGCCAGCTGCCGAACGGCTTTCCATTGCGCGATCCGAACGGCGAGTTGGTCGCGACCGCGTCGATCACCGGCCAGCCGGCTGTGGCGACGTTCACGTTCACCGCCTACGTCGACACCCACGACAACGTGTGCGGCACGGCATTCTTCGAGTCGCGGCTCGACAGCACGTTGGTGCCCGGCCAGAGCTACACGTTGACGTACATCGTCAACGGCACGACGACGTTCAATCCGGTCATCACGATCGCGCCGTGGACGAACCCACAAGGTCGCAACACGGCGACGAAGGGTGCATTCTTCAGCGACACGACCGACGAATGCCGGACGGTGGCCGACAGTTGCATCGCCTGGTATGTCGAATCGCGGCTCGGCCCGTTCCAGTCGATCACGGTCAGCGACGATGGTCTCGCCGATGCAGCCTTCGTCTGTAGCACGCTGACGGTCACGCTGTGGTCGGTCGATGCTTCCGGCAACCTTGCCCAAGCGTTCTCACCGGCATCGCAAGGGACGACCGTGCAGACGACCTGCACCCCGACCTCCTTGCAGGTCGTGGCCACGAACGTGCCCGCGGCACGACTTGTGCGCGTCGTGATTCGTGCCACTCCGACGACCCTGAACCCTGACGGAGGCGTGCTGTTCGCCAACACGGCGACCGTCACGCAGGTTTCCGAGGTGGGCTCTACGCAGGACACCGTGAACGGTCAGCGTCGCTCGGTACGTGTCGGTGGTGACGCCAACGGAGTCATCCCGCCGCCGCCGACGACCACCAGCACCACCATCGTCGCCTCGCAAGCCCCGGCACCGACCACGACCATCGGCACAGCGAACGGACCCGTGCTGCCGGCGACCGGCTCGAACCCGGCGCTGGTCTACGTCGCCGCGTCCTTGGTGCTCGCCGGTGCAGCGTTGCTGATTGCCGGAACACGACGTCCGAATGGCGCGTGGCGGGCGGTCAGCGGACGGCGCGCACCACTTTGACGGGTCTCTCAGCCATCGACTCGGTGCGTCCCTC
>DATBKA010000548.1:0-2587 GCA_036556105.1 Ilumatobacteraceae bacterium
TGCGCACGTACAACTTGTACGTGATGAGGCCTGTGCTGCCGATCGTCGAGTCGAAGTCCGACGTGTTGAACAGGACGATGTTGCCGTCGCCCGACACCGACGGCGTGTCGGTGTAGGTGGCAACTGCGGCGCCCGTGACCGGATCGACGGAAATCAGCTCCGCCGGAGCGGCCGCCACGGTCTGGCCGTCACCGATCCACGCCACCGAGGTCGCGGCGAGCAGCAGTGCCATGAGCAACCGCGACCGCGGCAGGGAGCGACCGGCCTTCACCTCACGACCCCGCCGGCGACCCCAGTCATTCAAACAGCGAACACGCCACCACCACGTTTGTCAACGCGACCTAGTCGGTCAGCCGCCGCGGGTGATCAGCGTGCGCACACCACTGAAGAACTGCGGGCTGGTGAACCCGCTGGGTCGGGACGTCGCCAGCTCGATCAGGATCGGTGCGAACACGCCGCTGAAATCCGGTTGATCGACGGCGAGGACCTTGCGTCCGCCGATGCGCACGTTGTGGCGAAGAAGCAGGTAGTCGAAGCGGAACGCCCCGGCAGCATCGGTGTGCACGATCGTGAACGGCAACTCGTTGTCGAACGCCAACTCGACGTCGATGTTCGGCGGGAAGCCGGTTCCGGTGATCGAGGTGACCTCGCTGGGGCTGACGACCCCAGGGTTGACCTTCAGCACCGGCGTGAATACGGCGGCGAGGCGCAACGTCGCCTGTGCTGTCTGCCCGCCAGTCCCGAAGACGACGAGTGCCGCGGTCAAGGCTCCATCCCGAGTGATGGTCGCCCCGACCTCGATGACGCACGATGCGCCGGGAGCGAGCGCACCCGTGCAGCCGTTGCTGGTGATCGCGAACTGGTCCGCACCGGCACCGCTGAGGCCCACCCCGGCGAACGTGACTGCTGTCTGGCCGGGGTTGGTGACCGTGAACTTCTTCGGGGCGATCACCGTTCCGAGTGGGCCGGTGCCGTAGTTCGCCGAGGTCGGCTTGATCGTCAGCGAACCGGGCTTGACGTTGTCGCGACCGGCACCCACCAGCGACGCCGACACGGACAGGCCGTCGCCGGTCACCGTGACCGACGAGCTGGCGCTTCCCGGAGCCGTCGGGCTGAAGACCAACGTGATCGTGCACGAGGCGGACGGCTGCAGCACCCCACCACACGTGTTGGCGGTTATGGAGAACGGCGCGGCCGGTGGGAGGACGGCGGCGATGTTGATCGCCACGTTGGACGTGTTGATCACGATCGCGTTCTTCGCCGCCGACGTTGCCCCGAGGTCGACGGTACCGAAGTCGATGCTCGGGGTGATGTCGAGGGCGATCGGCCTGGAGCGCATCCACACTTCGAGGCCGGTGACGCTGCGCACGCCGGAGAGCTCCGTATTGGCCGCCGAGGTGAACGCGACGAACCGACCGTTCGACGACATCGAAGGCATCACCGAGTCAGTCGATGTCGGCGTGCCGCTGACGCCATAGGAGACGAGGTCGAAGACCGCCGAGTCGAAGTAGCCGACCGTCGATCGAGCCACGAACACCTCTCGGACGGGCTTCCCCCCAGGTGGGGGCGCTGCCGCTTGGACCAAGGCGACCTGCGCCCCGTCCGGGCTGATCTCGGGATCTTCGAGCACCCCGCTCATCGGTTGCGGCGGCGTCGTACTGACCAGCTTCGTCACCGCGGCGCCGCGGTCGCGCACGTAGATCTGCGGAGAGTTGGCACCGACCGCGCCGACGAATTCAGTGGCGCTGGAGGCGAACGCCACGTAGCGCCCGTCCGCAGAGACCGACGGACTGGTACTGGTGTTGGACAGAGCCGCGCCGTTGTTGGCAACCGACACGATCTCCGTGTTGCACACGACAGCCGTGCCGACGATGCACGGCGGAGTCCAGCCGACAACCTCGTTGCGGGTGATGTCGCTGATCGTGGTCTGGCCACCAAAGGCCACGAACCCGCCCGTGTCGGAGATATCGGCGGAGTTGACGTTGAAGACCCCGCCGGGCAGCACCGCCTCGGTGATGGCGCCGCTGGTGTCGATCCTCGCGATCCGTTCGCCGGTCGTCGATGCGAACGCGTCGTAGACGATGTGTCGACCGTCGGCCGAGATGGCCAATGGCCCCAACCGATCGCCGCTGCCTGTGTACGTGAGCGTCCAGCCGAACGAGGTCGAGACCAAGGCCGGAGTCGGGTCGTTGGTACACCGATTCCACGAATAGACGTCCCATTGCGCTGGGATCAAGAACAGTCCGAAGAACGAGCCGGGATAGAACCCCCAGAAGGCAACGTGACAGCCATCCCGGCTCAGCACCGCGCCGTTCATCGCCGTGATGCTGCCCGCTGGCACGGCGGTGGTCGTGCCCGCTGACCGATTGCGCACATACACCCAGTCGCTGACAAACTCGCTGCCGAGCGGCGGCAGAGCAGTGAAGGCGACGATGTTGCCGTCACCCGAGACCGATGGTTGCACGTCCTGCGATGTCAACATTCCGCCCGTGTTCGGATCGACCGAGATCAACTCGGCCGGCGCCGCGGCCGCGGTCTCACCGGTGCCGAGCCAGCCGACGGACACGGCGGCGAGCAGCAGGACCAG
>DATBKA010000549.1:0-1811 GCA_036556105.1 Ilumatobacteraceae bacterium
GATCTTGTCGTCGGCGTTGACCCGCATCCGCGCCAGCGGAGTCGTCTCGTCGACCTCGATCTCGACATCGTGATCGCTGAGCTCGAGCGACTGCAGCAGCCCCTCGGTGATCCGCCGGATGACCGACGAGTCGAATCCGACGTATGTGAACTGCTGAGGAGTGACGGACACGCTCATGCCGGCCGGCTCAGCCTTGCGCTCCGATGGAGCCCGGGCCGGCGACGCCGCCGGCCTCGACGATCAGCTTCTCCAGCCGAGCTTGATGAGCCGCAGCGCGATCGACTTCCGCCGATGTCTCGATCAACGACTGCAGCAGCATCTCGCCGTCGCGCCAGTCGTCGAACTCGTCCTGGAGGATGAAGTTCAGCGAGCGGATCGTCGGTGCATCGGTGATCTGGCTGGTGTTGTTGCGGTGGTACGTGTAGGCGGCGATGAAGTGCGGGATGAACACGCGGTACACGCCGACCAGCTTCTCGATCGTCAACTCTTGTGCTTCCGGCTCGGTCAGCGCCTCGACGAAGCGCACCATCGCCTCGTTCGCCGGTTGAGTGAGGCGATCCGGGTTCATCTCGCGCAGTTCTGGAAGGCGCTTGTGCCAGAGGTCGGCGTGCCACGCGTGGTGGTAGCAGTGCGTGCCGAGGCGCATCTTCACGTCGAGCTCGGGCACCGTGGCAACCCATCCGCCCAACGCTTCGAAGAGCTTCATCTCCGCCCACTTGTAATGACCGACTCGACGCGCCGACTCGTCGACGTCGAATGCACCGGGCAGCTCGCGGCGATCCCACGGCGCGAACGGCGCCCTCGACTTGGATGAATCGGCCACGTTGCCCCTCCGGGTCTGCTGAATCGGTCGCCGCTCCGCAGCGGAACTCCGGGCGGACAGTAGCGGCTGCTTCTCAGTCGCGGCGGGTCGACACCAGCCAGTCGCGCTCGGCGCGACCGAGCTCCGTGGCCGGCGGTCCGTTGTCGCGATACTCCAGCAACATCGCCCGCCACGGAGCGGTGACCTCCATCCGGCCGAGGATCGCGCTGATCCCCCACACCACCCGGTCGAGGATCACGAAGCTCGGCGGCATGTTCAGCTTCTCGATGACCTCGGCATGCGGACCTTTGATGTCGATGATTGTCGACATCGCGTCACGAACGAACTGGCGAGTGAACGTGAAGCTGTCGCTGAGATAGGGGATGTACGGAGTGCTGACGTAGTCGTAGACCTTCTGCGGTGCGAGGCCGTGACCCTCGCTGAGGAAGCCGACGCGCTCCATCGCCGCCACGAGTCGGTCGGGATCCCGATGGACGACGATCGCGTCGAGGCTCGGCGCCAACTGCTCCCACTCACCTCGCGTCCATCGTTTCACCAATCCGAAGTCGAGGAACGTGACGTTGCCTCGCGAGTCGAACTTGTAGTTGCCGGGGTGCGGGTCGCCGTTGAACGCGCCGAGGCGGTGCACCGCATGTTGAGCGAACCGCCAGATCGACTCGCCGGCGTGGTGACGCGCGGCGGGCGTGGCTGATGACTCGAAGGCGGCCCAGGACTGCCCCTCGACCCACTCGGTCGTGAGGACGCGTTTGGTGCTGGTCGCCGGGTCGACGGCAGGGATCGAGATGAACGGATGGTTGGCGAAGTGATTGCAGAACTCGGTCTGGTTGGCGGCCTCGAGCTCGTAGTCGAGCTCGTCGCGCATTCGCATCCGCAGCTCGTCGACCAGTCCCTTGGCATCGAGGCCCTTCAACACGAACGCCGTGCCGAGCCGGTAGAACGCCTCGGCGTTGTTGAGGTCCGAGTCGATGGCCGCGGCGACGCCCGGATA
>DATBKA010000550.1:0-5488 GCA_036556105.1 Ilumatobacteraceae bacterium
GCTCCACGTCGGCGACTCGTCGCCCAGCCCCACCCCGCGATGGAGGTCCGGAGATGAGCACGTCCACAAACACGTCCACAGATCGGCGCGACCGCGGCCAAGCGGTGATGTTGTTGCTCGCCGTGGTTGCGCTGTCGGCGCTGACTCTGGTCGGGATCGGCGCGCTGGGTCGGCGTGTCGTCAACCGCACGCGAGCTCAGACTGCTGCCGACGCCGCCGCTCTGGCCGGAACGAGCGGTGGCCGGGAGGCGGCCGTGCGCCTCGCCGCGGCCAACGGAGGAGTGCTCGTCGACTACCGCGCCGAGGGAGACGTCGTCCTGGTCACCGTCGTCGTTCACGGCGAGCGAGCGATGGCTCGTGCCAGCGATGGGCCGTGACATGGACCTTTTCTTGATGAACACGTGACCGACCCGGCCTCAGCCTCAGCCCTACACTTCTGCAATGGACCCCGGTGCGCCGCAGACATCCAAGCGGGCGGCCAAGCGACCATCCGGGACGTCCACCAAGGCAGCGGCCGCCACGTCGAAGGCGGCGACGAAGAGCGACGGCGTCACCAAGTCGCCGGGCACGAGCTCAGCACGCGGCTCGGCCAAGCCGAATGGGGCGACGTCCGTCCGCACCGGTCCCGTCGATCCGCGCACTGAGGATCCGAGCGCGCCGACTCCACGGTCCGGCAAGACGTTGTGGCGCCGGCCCGGAATCCTGAGCCCGCGGGCCACACGAACTCACGACGTCACGATCGACGCCCCGCTCGACTTCGCCGTGGCGGTGCCGCTGGCAGGTGCCGACGTTGCCGCCGCACCGGCAGCACCGGAGGCTCCGGCCGAGGCGGCGATCACCATCGCGCCGGCCACCGTCGTTCCGTCATCCCCACCGGTCGAGCTGTCCGCGGGTCCGCCAACAGCACTCGCGCCCACCGAGCCCGTTGTGACGCCGGTTCCGCTCCCAGAAACCGTTCTCACGCCGATCCTCTACGACCAGGCGGCAACGATCGACGACGTCACCCAGATCGGGCCGATCCTCGAAGGGCGCCCGCTGCATCGGCCGATCCAGTTCCGCCGCGCACCGCGCCCCCGAGTCCGTCGAGTCACTCGCGTCGTACGTCACGTCGACACGTGGAGCGTGTTCAAGGTCGCGCTGGTCTTCAGCGTGTTCTTCTACGCGGTGTCGTTGATCGCCGGTGTGTTGCTGTGGCAGGTCGCCTATGCAACGGGCACGATCGACAACGTCGAGAAGTTCTTCGAAGGCTTCGGCTGGGAGACCTTCAAGTTCAACGGCGGGCAGATCTTCCACAACGCATGGATCGCTGGCCTGTTCGTGGCCATGGGCCTCACCGGACTGGCGGTGTTGATGGCGACGCTGTTCAACCTCATCACCGACCTCGTCGGCGGGATCCGGCTGAGCGTGCTCGAGGAAGAGGTCCGCCCCCGCGAGGAGCGCGGCACCGAGCCGCTGCCCCCCGAACCGGAGGTCGTCGTCGACCCTGTCGTGATCGACGACGCCGCGCCAGACGGTGAATCGTCGGACCCGACGAGCCCAGCAATGCCGGTTGAGTCGAGTTGATCGCTGCCGATAGCCTGACGCCTTCGTCGGATGACGGGGCTATAGCTCAGTTGGTTAGAGCGTCACACTGATAATGTGAAGGTCGCTGGTTCGATTCCAGCTAGCCCCACGGTGAAAGCACTGCGCCGAGCGTTCGTAGCCCTGTCGCTGGCCGGTGCGATCGCGGGAATCCTGCGGGTGCGCGGCAAAGGCGGCATCCCTCCGCAAGAGGGCGGATGGCGCGAGCTCAAGCTGCCACCTTCATGACGAGCGCAGGCGCGGCACCAGTGATCGTCGGGATGGTCGGCCATGGTGTCACCGGTCGACGGATCGCTGCGCAACTGCTTGCCCATCAGGTCGGCCTGACGGTCTTCGACCCGAGTCCGACGGGCCTGCCGCGGACAGCCGTCGTGGTTGCCCAGCCGGCCGACCTGGAAGTCACCAATGTCGTCGCCCTGTGCCATCCCTTCCCTCACGCCGAGTTGGCCGCCGAGTTCCTGGCCGCGGGCACGTCGGTCGTGTCGATGTCTGCCGACGTGACCGACGTGCGCGAGTTGCTCGACCTCGACAGCGTCGCCCGGCGCCACGGCAGCGCCTTGATCGTCGGGGCGGCGATGGCTCCCGGCCTGTCCGGCCTGCTCGCCGGGTACCTCTGCCGTCAGTTGGCCGAGGCCGAAGAGATCCATGTCGCCACGCACGGCACGGCCGGGCCGGCGTGCGCCGCGCAGCACCACGATGCGTTGGGAGGAACGGCCATCGGCTGGCACGACGGTGATTGGATCGAGCGTCCCGGCGGCAGCGGGCGTGAGCTCGACTGGTTTCCGGAGCCGATCGGAGCACGCGACTGCTATCGCGCCGCCTTGCCCGACCCGATGTTGCTGCATCGGATGTTTCCGTCGGCGGCGAGGATCAGTGCTCGGGTGTCAGGCACCCGGCGCGACCGGCTGACGGCACGCCTCCCGATGCTGACTCCACCGCACGCCGCCGGCGACATCGGTGCCGTCCGCGTCGAGGTGCGCGGCGCCTTGGCTGATGGCAGCCGCGAGACGCTGATTGCCGGCGCGTCCGGGCCCGCCGCCGATCTCGCGGCGGCAGTGATGGTCGCGTGCATCGAGATGTGCATCGCCGGCGGGGCCGAGCCCGGTCTCCATCTCGTCGGAGGGTCGACGATGGACTCGCCGGCGCTCCTGCACCGGGCCACCGATCTCGGCGTGAAGCTGCAGGAGTTCACCGGCGTCGCTCGCGCCGTGACGTGGTAGCCGGTCGTCGAGGACGCGGATACCGTTCAGGTCATGAGAGAACAGCCGATCGAGGCAACGATTCCATGGCTGCCCGAGGGGCGCACCCTGGTCGTTCCCGGGCGCGGAGAGATGTTCTACCGACTCCATCGCCATCACGATCCATCTGCGCCGACGGTCGTCTTGCTCCACGGTTGGACGGCAACCGCGGACCTGCAGTTCTTCACGGCGTACCAAGCCCTTGCCGAGCGTTGCTCGTTCCTCGTCATCGATCACCGTGGCCACGGCCGCGGTCTGCGTCCTGATGGGCGCTTCGAGCTCGAGGACGCCGCCGACGACGCGGCAGCGTTGATCGAAGCACTCGCCCTGCCGCCGGTGATCGCCGTTGGGTACTCGATGGGGGGCCCGGTGGCGATGCTGCTGGCCCGGCGTCACCCGAACCTGGTGCGCGGCCTCGTCGTCGAGGCAACCGCACTCGAGTGGTGCGCCACTCGACTCGAACGAGTGCGGTGGCGCACGGTGCACCTCATCGGTCCACTGCTGCGATCGTTCGCGTACCGGCGCTGGCTCGGTTCCGGTCTGCGCCGCCTGCTCGGCCCGAGCAGCACGCTGCTGCGGTACGTGCCGTGGTTCACCGGTGAGCTGCGCCGCAACGACACGCGCGGCATCGTCGAAGCCGGTCAGGCGCTCAGTCGGTACGACGCCCGGCCGTGGGCGGGCCAGTTGGCCAAGCCGGCCGGCGCATTGATCACCACCCGTGACCACCTCGTCAAGCCACGCAAGCAGCGCGCCCTCGCTGCAGCATTGGGTGCCGAGGTTCGCGAGGTCGTGGGCGATCACATGGTGATGTGGAAGCTGCCGGAGCAGTTCGCCAACGCCACCGTCGAACTGGTCGAAGCGGTCGCCGCCGAATCCTCGGCGATCGCCGCCTGACTCAACCTGCTGCGTTGCCGCCGCCGGCGGCGCGTGCCTCGATCGTGCCGACGCGATCGGCCAGGCGTTCGATTGCCGCAGTGATGCGCTCCAGGTGCTCTTCGAGCTCGCTGGAGCTGGCGATGGTCGACAGCCCGAGCCGCACGGCCGCCAGTTCCCGGGCCAGGAACTCGGTGTCGGCCTGCGTGCGTTCGGCGACCCGCCGGTCGTTCTCGGTCTGCTGACGGTCGCGCTCTTCCTGCCGGTTCTGGGCGAGCAGGATCAGTGGCGCCGCGTACGCCGCCTGGGTGCTGAACGCCAGGTTCAGAAGGATGAACGGGTAGGGGTCGAAGCCGCCTTCGCGGATGTCGCCGATGTTGAGACCCCATGCCAGGTTGATGCTGATCCAGATGACGACGATGATCGTCTGGGAGACGAGGAAGCGCGCCGTCCCGATGAAGCGAGCAGTCGTCTCACTGAACTGGCCGAAGGCATCGGGGTCATAGTGAACGCCGAGCCGGCGGCCCTGGCGCGGACGGGTGAGATCTTCGCGGCGCTTCATCGCGCCACCGCCGCAGCCTGTGAGCGGCGTCGCTGCCGCCAGCCGGTGGGCAGGGTGCGGTCGAGCACGTCGTCGACGGTGATCGCCCCGAGCAAGCGCATCGCTTCGTCGGTGACGCCGACCGCCAACATGTTGTAGCTGGCCAGCCGTTCGGCGACTTCGCGCTCGGGCATGTCAGGCGTGATCGTCGGCTCTTCTTCGATGCACCGTCCGACTTCCATGCTCGGCGGTTCGCGCAGCAGTCGCTGGAAGTGGACGACGCCGATGTAGCGCCCGGTCGGCGTCTTGAACGGTGGTTGGACGACGAAGACCTGGGCGGCGATGGAGACCAGCCAGTCCGGGTTGCGGACTTCGGCAAGAGCCTCGGCCACGGTCGCTGTCGGCCCGAGAATGATGATGTCGGGTGTCATCAACGACCCGGCGGTGCCTTCCTCGTAGCTGAGCAGGCGACGCATCACGTCGGCGTCGTCCTCGTCCATCGCCGCCAGGATCTGCGAGCGCTGCTCACCGGGCATCTCCGCGAGGAGGTCGGCGAGGTCGTCGTACTCCATCTCGTCGAGCACGTTGAGCAGGCGTTCGAGGTCGAGGCCTTCGATGATCCGCAACTGCTCGGCTTCGGGCAGCTCCTCGAGCAGGTCGGCGAGCCGTTCGTCCTCCATCGCCTCGGCGAGTTGCTTGCGTTGGTTGAGCGGCATCGCCCGCACGACTCCGGCCACGTCGCTGGGGTGCATGTCGCGCAGTCGGGCGACCTCGGCGGCGACCTCCGAGCCGGCGTCGTGGAAGAGCTCTGGCAGTTCGGCGATGTCGACCAAGCGGTAGCTCGGCCGGCGGCGCAACGCACTGCGTCGCGAGAGCCGCACCTTGGCCGGTTCCCACCAGGTCTGGCGACCGTCGCCCGAGGAGCGCATGGCGATGTCGCTGACCGACTCCTCACCGATCTTGCGGTCGATGACATCGCGCCCGATCAAGACCTCGCCAGGCTTGGGCTTGAACGGGTTGAGATCGACGTCCCAGCTGCGCAGGCGGGCGCCGTCGCTGTCGATCCCCGCCAATCGGCCGGCATTGACGAAGATCCGCCGCCGCTGGCTGGTGGCGACGAAGCCGAGCACTCGTGGAGCGACGCCTGGTCGCCCGGGAATCACGACGATGTCGTCGAGCCGGCCGATGGCGGCCCCGCCCGCGTCGAGCAGAGGGAGGCGCATGACTCGAAATGCGTAGATCAGATCCCCTGCCA
>DATBKA010000551.1:0-4648 GCA_036556105.1 Ilumatobacteraceae bacterium
CTGCCGCGGCGATGCCGCCATAGGGCAAGTAGCGCCAGTTGGAGATCGCCGCGATCGTGACGGCAAGCGGTCCATAGAACGGCAACAACTGGAACAAGAGGAAGCGCGGTTGGGCGTCGGCTCCGAGCCACCACGTTGACAGGCCGATGACTCGCGACGTCTCCCAGATCGCTGCGTGGCACGCCACGATCGCGGCCCAACCCAAACCGAACGCAAGTCGCCACATCGGGCTGAGCTGCCCCGGGCGCCGGACGGGCGCGACCCACGGCTCCTCGTCGGTCTGGAAGAACGGGAAGGTCGGTGGCGGTGGGAGCGGCGTGGTCGGCGGGGGAATCGGCGCCTGATCGTCGGACGTCAGTGGACCTTGATCCATCGAGCGCACCATACCTGGCGACGGCCAGGAGGGGGCGGCCGCCAGATACGCTGCCGTGGTGACTGGTGCACCCAAGGCGGGCTCGTCGGCTGGCGAGCGCGGCACGACCCCGTTTCGGAAGCTCAGCGTCTTCTTCCCGATGTGGAACGAGGAGGCGTACATCGACCGCGCCATCGAGGCGGCGCGCGTCGAGTGCCGCCAACTCGTCGACGACAAGGAGATCCTCGACTACGAGTTGATCATCGTCGACGATGCCTCGACCGATCACACCGGCAAGCTGGCCGACGAGATGGCCGCCGCAGATCCGCACGTGCGCGTCGTGCATCATCCCGTCAATCGCAAGCTCGGCGGCGCGATGAAGACCGGGTTCGCTTCGGCCACCGGCGACATCGTCCTCTACTCCGACGCCGACCTGCCGTTCGACATGACGCAGGTGTCGCGAGCGATCCACCTCATGCGCTACTACGAGGCCGACATCGTCAGCGCCTTCCGGTTCGATCGCACCGGCGAGGGCTCGGTGCGCACGATCTACACGTTCTTCTACAACTTCTTGATCCGCCGCCTGTTCGGTGTGCGCATGCGCGACATCAACTTCGCCTTCAAGCTGTGCCGCACCTCGATCTTCGAGCACATCTCCCTCGACAGTGAGGGGTCGTTCATCGATGCCGAACTGATCATCCGCGCCAAGAAGCTCGGCTTCAACGTGATCCAGTTCGGTGTCGACTACTTCCCGCGCACTCGCGGTGAGAGCACGCTGGCGTCGGGCAGCGTGATCCGCAAGATCGTCGTCGAGATGCTCCAACTGCGCCGTGAGCTGCGTGATCTAACACCACTTGAAGTGTCAGAACGATGACGCAGCGTGCGGAACGAGACTGCTAGATTGAGGGTCCGCCCCCGTCCGGAGCCTGTCGTTTGAATACCCGCGTACCGTCCAACCGCCCGCCGCGCCGCCGGCGCCCCAACCCTCCTCCGCAGATCGGCACGTGGATGCCGGTCGTCGCCGGCGCAGGCGTGCTGGCCGTCGTCATCATCGCCGGGATCTCCGGCATCGGTGGCACGTCGAGTGCAACGACGTCCCCGTCGACCGGTGTCGCCGCCACGGCGTCGCCGACCAGCGTTGCCATCACCGCTCCGCCGATCGTCGTCAACACCGACCCGGCAGTCGTCAAGACCAACCTGTCGCACACCATCGGCAAAGGCAATGCCGGCGACGACGTGAAGATGGTGCAGACACGCCTCACGGCGCTCGGCTTCGCGCCGGGGCCGTTGGATGGGATGTTCGGCTCGGGTACGCAGCAGGCAGTGTGGGCCTTCGAGAAGCTCGTGCTCAAGATCCCCCGCTCGCAAGCCACCGGTCGAGTCACCAACGAGATGTGGCAGGTGATGCAAGACACGATCACCATCCCGGCACGGCGCAAGACCGGGCCCAGCACGACGCACATGGAGATCTACATCCCCGAGCAGGTGGCGATCGTCTTCAAGGACGACAAGCCGGAGCTGATCACGCACATCTCGACCGGCGAGCAGAACCCGGACGGCACGCCCAAGAAGTGGTGCGAGACCGTCAAGTACGACACCGACATCAACGGCGAGCCGCTTCCGGAGCCAGTCACCAAGCAGGAGTGCGCGGACGCCAAGACGCCGGGAGGGGTGTTCCGCTTCACCCGCCGGTACGAAGGCAAACGATTGAGCCCGCTGGGTGGGATGACCAACCCGGTGTACTTCAACTACGGCATCGCCGTGCATGGTGCGGACCACGTGCCCCTCGAACCGGCGTCGCACGGTTGCGTGCGGCTGAACCAGACGATCGCCAAGACGTTCCCGTCGCTCGTGAAGCGTGGCGACCTTGTCTTCGTGTGGGGACAGGACGGCAAGGAGCCCGAGCGCTACACGCGCCGGGAAAGCCTGCCCTCGTTCAACTACGCCGATCCCGACGCCACCACCACGACGACATCGACGACCACCACCACGCCGCCGACCACTCAGCCGCCGCCGACCACGGTGAAGTCGACCACCACCACTCCCGCTGCCACGACCACGACTGCGGTCGCGACCACCACGACCTCCAGCCCGGCCACGACGACCTCGACCACCCCACTCTTCGGCTGACCGGTCGGTCGCGGTGAGCGCGGCTATGCGGCGGGGGACGGGGCGGCGACGATAGCGACGCGCTGACCAAGGACTTCTTCGAGCAGGTCGGCGCGCTCGTTGGCCGTGTACAGCTCGAGGCTGATCTCCTTGCCGCGCTTGCCGGCGGCCTCGATGACCAGGCGATCGCGGCGAACCTGAGCCATCAGCGATTGCACGCGGCCGTCGTGGCTGCGGTCGAGCCCGATGGCGACACGCAGGATGCCTGCCAGGGTCTTCACCAACCGTTGGTCGTCGGCGGAGAGCCGGCCGAAGTCGTCGTGGCTCGCCTTCGGCGCGCTCTTGCGGTGGTAACGGGCGATCTGAGCGATGATCTCGATCTCGGTGTCGGTGAGGCCCGTCAGTTCACTGTTCCGGATCACGTAGTAGCTGTGCAGGTGGTGCTTGCTGTGCGAGATGACCAGCCCGACGTTGGCGAGCAACGCCCCGGCCTCCAGGTATTCGCGGGCGTCGGGCGGCAAGTGGTGCAGGTCGACGGTTGCATCGAACAGTTGCAGTGCAAGCGCGGCGACGTGAGCGGAGTGCGAAGGATCGTCGTCGCAGCGTTCGGCGAGAGCCCGGATCGAGTGGCGGGAGACGTCGCGGAGGTGATGCAGCGCGCCGCCCTGCAAGCGGGCGATGGTGTCGAGCAGCACTCCTTCACGAAGAGCCGCCTCGCTGAACACGAAGCTCTTGATGCCGTAGATGTCGGCCACACCTTCGAGAACGAGTGCGCCGGCGACGATGATGTCGGCGCGGCCGGGGTCGAGTCCGGGCATGCCGCGACGATCGTCCGACGACTTCTTCTTGACCAATGTCTCCGTGATCGACTGCAGCTCGTTGACCGTGAACTCGAAGCGATTGAACGTGTGCAGCGGCGTGTCGTCACGCGCCGCGTGGATCATCCGCGACACCGTCTCGGCAGTGCCCGAGGAGGCGATGGCGATCTCGTAGCCGAGCTCTTCCACCTCGCGTTCGAAGGTCGCCAAGATCGAGCGCACATACGACCGGCAGTCCTTCACTGCCGCCGAAGAAGTCGTGCCGTGCGGGAAGAACCGGTCCGTGAGGCGAACCGCGCCGAGCTTGAAGCTGCGCGCCGTGAGTGTTTCGCCGCGCTCGCCGATCAGCACCTCGGTGGAGCCACCACCGATGTCGACGAGGATCAACCGCTTGTCGAACGCGGGCACGGCTTGCAGCACGCCGAGGTGGATGAGTCGCGACTCCTCGAGCCCGGAGATCACTTCGATGTCGATCTTCGCCTCGCGCCGGGCGCGGGCGAGGAACTCGTCGGCGTTGCGGGCTTCGCGCACCGCGCTGGTGGCGACCGCCCGCACGGTTGCGCCATGAGCGGCGGCGATCCGGTGCATGCGCCGCAGCGAGGAGATGCCGCGGTCCATCGCGTCGGTCGAAAGCTGCTTCATGTCGCCGCCGCCGTGACCGAGGCGGACCATCTCCTTCTCACGCGTCACGACCTCGAACCCGTTGTCGTGAAGCCGGGCGACGACGAGGTGGAAGCTGTTGGTGCCGATGTCGAGCGCGGCAAGGGTGGCCGGGCCCGACGTCGAGGTCACTGGGAGATTCGGTCCTGGCACGCCTGCATCCCACCGAGCACACCGGCGCGGAATGCGTCGGTCTTCTCGAAAGCACTGCCGTTCACATCGGTGTCGGATGCCGGGTCACCGTGCTGGATCGCGGTGACGATCGCCTCGTCGAGGTCGCCCGCCGACAGGTACAAGGGCCGGCCGGTCTCCGGCTGGGGCGGCAGGTTGTCACGGATCCACACGCCGGTGAGGCAGTCGTCGAGCAAGGATCGTGGCTCCCCGGTCAACTGGCTGCCGAGCAGACCTTGCACGTTCTCGCTGTACCCCTCGGTGATGAGGTAGCCGACAGACATGTCCCCGAGGATCGGATTGCCGATGTACTCCTCGGCCGTCGGTTGGTTGATGTAGATCGTGTTGTCGGCGGCGCAGTAGAACCCATCGTCCCCGCCGTGCGGGTTCTCGCACGACGGTGTGCCGCTGTCGGCGTCGAAGAGAGTCAGCGTCGGCACGGTGAGCGTGAGGTTGCTGGCGGACAGCTGCGTGGTCCAGAACTGAGTGAGGCTCTCCGGCACCAGTGTGACCAGGTCCGCCGGGCCGATCTCGGGAT
>DATBKA010000552.1:0-4633 GCA_036556105.1 Ilumatobacteraceae bacterium
TTGCAAGATGGTCGACGTGCAGAACATGGGCAGTCGATCAGAGGCGACGCAACTCCTCGGCGAGCTGTTGAGCTACGCCGACATGACCCGCGCCGCCATCTCCGCCGCCGAGACCGGTGCTCGCGAGTACCAGTGGGGCGGCTGGTTCTGCGCCCTCGAGCCGTTCACCGCGCTGCGCTCGATGATGCCGACGTGGATGAGCCGCGTCAACGACATCTTCAAGACGCTCGGCAGCCACAACCTGTTGTGCACGCCGAACGACGCGGCGTTCGCCGATCCCGAGCTCGGCCCGTTGCTGCGCCGCTACCTGCCCGGCGCCAACGGAGTCGCTGCCGAGGAGCGGGCCCGGATCTTCCGCATGGCGTGGGACTTCGCCGGTTCCGCTCTCGGGTCGCGCAGCGAGCTCTACGAGCGGTTCTACCTGGCCAGCCAGCCGCGCAACCTGACTGCTCACCACCAGATGGGCCGTCTCGATCGCCAGTGGTCGGACGTCGACGACTTCCGTCGCGTGTCCGGCATCGAGTGATGGCGCTGTCCCGGCGCGAGGAGATCCTCGCCATCGCTGCCGAGCAGTTCGCCGCCGGCGGAGTCGCCGGCACGACGGTGCGCGACATCAGCTCCGCGGCGGGCATCTTGTCGGGAAGCTTGTATCACCACTTCCAGTCCAAGGAAGAGATGGTCGCCGACTTGCTGCTGCCGGTCATGGAGCGCCAAGTCAGTCAGTACCGGGCGATCGTCCGTCGTGGTGGACCTGCACCTGTCGTGTTGCGCGAGCTGATCAAGACAGCCGTCATCGAGGCCGCCCAGACCCCGAACGAGACCCGGATGATCCGCAACGACGCGCCGTCGTTGTCGGCGATGCCGGCGCTGAAGCCGGTCACCGACCTGCTCGTCGCTGCGGCCAAGCTGTGGGCATCGGTCGTCCAGCAGGGAATCGATCGCGGTGAGCTTCGCGACTGCGACCCGAAGCTGGTCGTCGCAGCGATGTTCGACGCCGTGCTGAGCGCGACTCGCTGGTTCACCGGCAGCCGTCCGCAACGGCCCGGCCCCGTCGGCGAGGCGATTGCCGACCTGTTCCTACAAGGGCTCAGGACTACCGTTCAGACATGAACGAGTACGTCATCAAACCGCTGGGGCCCGACACTTGGGACGACTTCGCCCGGCTCATCGAGCGCCAGGGAAACGCCTCGTTCGGCGCACCCGGTTGCTGGTGCCTGTGGTTCCACCCGCGCGACGCGGCCAGGGATCCCGATGACGCAAAGAACGGCCGCTACCGGAAGGAGCGGCTCGTCAAGCAGGGGCTGGCGCACGCAGCGCTGGTCTTCGACGGTGACACTGCCGTCGGGTGGTGCCAGTACGGAAGCCCCGAAGAACTGCCCGGCATCCACCACCGCAAGGACTACGACGCGGGTCTGACAGAGCTTCCAAACTACCGCTTGACCTGCATCTTCGTCGACAAGGCCTACCGGCACAAGGGTGTTGCCGTCGCGGCGATGCGCGGCGCCCTCGACTTGATCGCCAAGGCCGGCGGTGGGGTCGTCGAGGGATATCCGCACGACCTCCCGGAGGGGAAGAAGATCTCGAACTCGTTCCTGTACAACCTGACGCGGAAGGTCTACGAGGAGGCCGGCTTCACGTATCAACGGCCCAAGGGCAAGGGCAACTGCGTGATGATCGCCACGATCACGCCGAGCTGATCAGGAAGACGGAGTGATGCCGAGCGATGCCGCAACGGCAGGGCGGCGCAGCTTCCACACGAAGCCGTCGTAGAGGATGTGCAGGGCGCCGAAGAACAGCACGGCGAACGCGTACAGGCGGCCGTCGAAGCGTGATCGGGTGACGGCGACGAGCACGGCGATGGCAACGAAGTAGCCGAGGTAGGTGAGGGCCCGGCGCGTCGGCGTGCGCGTCACCGTGGCCACGGGCGCCGTGTCGCTGCGCTTGCGCAACGAGCTGTGCACGACGGCGAAGTACTCGATGGCGTGAGCGGCCACATACCCGGCCACGCCGGCGATCGGGTCGGCCATCACCGCGACAACGAGGCCGACCGTGCCCAGCGCATACCAGTGCTTCGGCCGGCTGGCCATCGGGCCGAGGCGGCGTTCGGCGCGCAGCCACTGCGCGGCGAGGTACAGGCCGGCCGCGGCAGCGACCCAGAACACCACCGTGGCGACCGAGCTGAGGTCACCGAGCAGGCGCACGCTGCGCGCGTTCGTGCCGCCGAAGCCGAGCTTGTGCACGAGTCGCTGGAGGTCGACGAACGCACCGATGTAGGCGATGCCGGCGATCAGCCAGATGATCAGCATCGGCTTCTCGATGCGACCGTGATCGTCGCCCGCCTTGCGCCCGTAGATGCGCATCACGCCGTACCGCTGCATCAGCGTGTGCTCGGCGTTCCACAGCCCAGCCATCAGCGCGACGGTGGACAGGCTGACGTTCAAACCGACGATGATCAGCCCGAGGGCGACCCACGGCGCCCACCGGTAGAGGGTGCGATGAGCGTTGCGCTGCGCCGGGTCGCCGTAGACGAGCCCGAGGGTGAGCGGTTGGTGCGCGAACGAGACCAGGAAGATCACGCCCATGATCGTGTGCACGGTCGACACGTGCGGCTCGGCGGCGTGCACCACCAAAGCGATCGGCAACCAACACCAGCCGAGGGCGATGTCGGCGACAGGGCCGTGGACCCACAGCTTCCGAGTTGTCTGTTGCTGTCCCGTCCCTACCAGCACGAGTCGGAAGAATAGTGGCTAGTCGTGCAGCCCCGGAGCGCAGAGACCTTCCAGCTCCTGGACGATGATCCGGTCGCGGTTGGCGTAGGTGACCTGGTTGGCCGGGTCCTTGCGCAAGTTGAAGGTGCGGAAGCTCATGTCGGTGGTGTCGACGGACAAGATCCGTCCGATCAACGGCTCGCCGAGGCCGAGCAACACCTTGATCGTCTCCAGCGCCTGGATCGAGCCGATGATCCCGGGCAGCACGCCGAGCACCCCGGCTTCGGCGCAGCTCGGCGCCAGCTCGGCAGGCGGCGGCTCGGGCACCATGTCGCGGTACGTCGGCCCTTCGATGGGATGGAACACACTGACCATCCCCTCGAAGCGGAAGATCGAGCCGTGCACGACCGGGATGCCCAACTTCACGCTGGCGTCGTTGAGCAGGTAGCGGCTGGGGAAGTTGTCCGCGCCGTCGACGATCACGTCGTAGCCGGAGATGATGTCGATGATGTTGCCGGCATCGAGGCGGGTGTCGTAGGTGACGACGTTGACGTCGGGGTTGAGCAGCGTGAGCGTCTTCTTCGCCGAGTCGACCTTGCGATCACCGACGCGATCCAGGTTGTGCAGGATCTGGCGCTGCAGGTTGCTGGCGTCGACCTCATCCATGTCGATGATGCCGATCGTGCCAACACCGGCTGCGGCCAGGTACAGCGCGGCCGGCGAGCCGAGGCCACCGGCGCCGAGCATCAGCACCTTGCTGGCGAGCAGCTTGGCCTGACCGGCGACACCGACCTCGGGCAGCAACAGGTGGCGCTGGTAGCGGTTGCGCTGGTCGGGAGTGAGGACGACCGGCGTCTTCCAATCCCGGCCTTCGTCCTTCCACCGGCCGAAGCCGCCGGCCATCGACGAGACGGCCGTGTAGCCCAGTTCCTGCATCGTCTTCGCCGCGAACGCGCTGCGCACGCCGGCGGCGCAGTAGATGACGACTTCGGCGTCCTTGTCGAGGAGCCTGGTCTCGACCTGCGACTCGAGATGCCCTCGGGGAATGTGGATCGCCCCGGGGATCGCACCCTGGTCGTACTCGTCGGGCTCGCGCACGTCGAGCGGGATCGCGCCCTTGGCGATCCTGTCTTCGGCGGTCGCCGTGTTGAGCTCGGTGATCTCCGCCTTCGCGGCGTTCAGCAGATCTCGGAACGTTGCCATGACTGAAAGCCTACCGAACTGGTCGGGTTTCTGCTACCGGGATGAGCTGGGGCAACAGCTCCCCCAGGTCGCCGATCAGCACGGCATCGGCGATCCGGTCCATCGCCGTCGGTTGGCCGTTGACGATGACGACCGCTGCGCCGGCGGCACGCGCCTGCGGCACCACGTTCGCCGCCGGGAGCACCGACAACGACGTGCCGGCGGCGAGCAGCACATCACACTCCTCCGCAGCCCTGAACGCGGCGTCGATCACCTCGGGCACCAACGACTGGCCGAACGACACGGTGTCGCTCTTGATGATGCCGCCGCACAGCTCGCACGACGGGTCCGCCTCGCCGGCGCGAACCCGGTCGAGCACCGCCTGCATCGGCCGCCGATCGTCGCATCCCCAGCAACGGGCCCAGTGCATCGTGCCGTGCACCTCGATCACGTTGGCCGGCGCGTGACCGGCACGCTGATGCAGCCCGTCGATGTTCTGTGTCACGACGGCGCGCAGCCGGCCTTGCCGCTCGAGCTCGTAGATCGCCAGATGCCCGCGGTTGGGTTGCGCGCCCCACGCCGGTGAGTTGAGCCGGTTCTGCCACGCGGCGCGCCGCACGTCGGGGTCGGCAAGATAGTGCTGCAGCGTCGACGCCTTCTCCGCCGCGGGGTTCTTCGTCCACACGCCGTTGGGACCTCGGAAGTCGGGGATGCCCGAGTCGGTGGAGATCCCGGCACCGGTG
>DATBKA010000553.1:0-5433 GCA_036556105.1 Ilumatobacteraceae bacterium
CTACGACGTCGTATTGGCTCGCGGGATCCATGTTCGCTCCGTTTTCGAGGGGACTTGTCGAGACCATTGGCGGGGTGTTGACCCGTTTGTGTCAGGGCGCCCACGGTAGCGCCTACTTGTCCGCAGCGAGCACCCACCGGAGTTGTTCGTCGGCGCGGCGGAAGATCAGCTGACGACTCGTTCCTTGCATGTCGTCGGTGGCGAACGTCAACTCGCATTCGACGGGCGCGATCGTGATGCCCGCGCACGTCGACGACGTGACCGACGCCACCTTTCCCGGCCCGACGAGCGTGAACCCGTCCAAGCCGTCGGCGTCGTCGGCGCCGCCGAGCGTCACAGTGGTGACGAGCGTCGAACGGTCCGTTGACGGAACCGACGAAGAGATCAACGTCACAGTCACGTCGCCGGCCTTGCCCGGCTGGCCCATCGCCAGCAGCGTCGACGACGACTCTTGGTTGCCGAGGCGCAACAGCTGGATGCCGCCGGCAATCAGGATGGCCAGCCCGCACACGATGGCGAGCAGCAAGAGGGTGCGCGTGCGCACGGACTAGGCGAGGGCCGGGTCGGCAGACAGGCTCAGGTGGCGCACTCGAAGACTCGGTCGTTGTAGTCCTGCTCGATGACGTTGTACCAGTTCCGCCCCTCGAGGCAGTCGGGTCGCGACAGCTCGTAGGGCAGCTCGAACTGGAAGATCGTGCCGTCGTCGACGTACTGCTGGAAGCAGGGCGCCGCCGATGTGACGAAGTCGGTGAACTCCTCGTCGCTCATCGAGTAGATGCTGCCGTCGAAGTACTGCTGCCCGACGCCACATTCGGCGAAGCGGTAGTACGGCGGCACGAAGCTCGGATCGATGCTGCCGTCGTCGATCCCGAACGCGACACAACCCGAGAAGTCGGAGTACGCCGTCTCCCCGAAGCAGGCATCGAGCGCGGCCGAACCGAAGCTGCCCTCGTCGAACGACTGCTCGCCGAGACCGAAGATGCCCGCGGTGAAAAGATCCGACTCGAGCACCTTGCGCACGCCGTCGATGATGTCGGTCAGCTCGTTCTTGTCGAGCGCGGTCAACACGGCGAGGAACGCGTCGGCATAGGTTCCGATCGGGCTGAGGAACCATTGCCCGTCGACCTGCTGCACGGTGAGGCCGATCGGCTGCAGGTCGGCGAACGCGTCTTGAACCGTCTTGATCAGAGCCTGCAGCTCGGCGTTCTCACTGAGGCCCAGCGATCCGAGCGCCGAGTCGATCGACGTCGAGTCGGCGCACGTATCGGTCTTGTCGCCGTTGATCGTCATGACCGCGCAACCCCCGGAAAACTCGACCGTGACGTCGTCCTCCCCGCCGACGGCGTGCAGTGTGAGCGCATCGATGGCAACCGTGCGCCGGTCGCCGGAGCCGGTGACCGTGAACTCGACGCCGGAGAACTTGATGTCCACGTCGGCAGACGCGACGGCGCTGTCAGCCTCGTCGAGGAACAGCGGCGCGTAGCGCTGCAGGGCTTCGGCCTCGTTGGGGTTGAGCGCGGCGATCATCGCCTCGACGTCGAGGTCGCTGACCGCGTCGAGCGTCGCCTGCACGGCACCTTCCGGACTGTCGGCTCCACGCGCCGCGACAGGTGCCTCGGGGACGTCGCGACCGTCCGTGGCTCGGGCCGCCTCGGCGATCGAGTAGAACAGGCTGAGGTACCACCGGCCGTCGCGCTTGACGGTTGCCAGCTTCCAGTCCAACTCGGAATCCTGCGCGTCGGAATCGAAGTCGGGACGGTCACCGCCGAACGCCTCGTCGATCAGAAGCGGGCCGATCGGCACGCTCTTGCCGTCGACCGAGACGGTGCCGGTGGTGGTGATGCGGATGTTGGTGATGTCGTCGACGTTGGTGGGTTGCGGTTCGACGGTCGTGTTGGCGAAGGAGATGTCGAGGCCACCGATCTTGTCGAGCGTGGCCGTGGAATCGGCGACCTCGAGCCGCTTGAGGTTGTCGACGAGGTCGATCAACGGCTGGCGCATCGTGTCGCGCTCGCCCGGCAACAACAGATCGACGACGCCGAGCACATCTTCGTCGGCGAGTGCGTTGATGAACTGATTGCCGACGTCGGTCGGGCTGTCGGCTCCGCCGTCGTCGCCGGCCACGATGCGGCTGACCGCAAACCCTCCCGCACCGAGCAACGCCATCACCGCAACGATGCCTCCGGCGACCTTGCCCTTGCTGCGCTTGCGACCGTGCGACTCGGCGCCGGGAACGACCGTGGCCGTCGCCTCAGCCGAGACTCCATTCGCGGCAGACCCGTCGTTGCCGAGGTCGGATGGCAGTGGCGCGAACGCGGTGGTGGCGGGACCGGAAGAGGCCCCCGTATACGAGGGTGGCAGGAAGGGAGCGTCGCCGGCGGGCGGCGGGCCGGCCAGTCGCGGTGGAGCTAGTGGCTCGGGAGACGTTCCGTCATCGTTGGTGCCCACTGGACTTGCCCTTTCCGCAGAGGCGTTCACGCCGTACGTCGATGCGAGGTACCCCATCACGGTACCGGCTCAGGACCGCAAGGAGACGGCTACGACCTGTGCCAACCTGTGCCAACCTGTGCCAACCTGTGCCGATGCGCGTTCTGATCGCCGGCGCCAGCGGCCTGATCGGCAGCGCGCTCGTTCACCGCCTGACGGCCGACGGGCACACCGCGGTGCCGCTCGTGCGCCGCCTCGCCGGGCCCGGCGAGGTGAGGTGGGATCCGCATGCCGGACTGCTCGATCCGGACGCCGTCGCCGGCTGCGACGCGGTCGTCAACCTCTCCGGCGCGGGCATCGGCGACCGGCGCTGGAGCGCCGGCTACAAGCGCGAGCTGTTGGCCAGCCGCCTCGAGGCGACCGGGCTGCTGGCGAACACGCTCGCCACCCTGGATCACCGCCCGGCCGTGCTCATCTCCGGCTCGGCGATCGGCTGGTACGGAAGTCGTGGCGACGAGCACCTCGACGAGACGTCAGCGCCCGGCGATGACTTCCTGAGCACCGTCTGCCAGCGCTGGGAGGCTGCGACGGCACCAGCCGAACGGGCAGGAGTCCGCACCGTGCACATCCGCACCGGCATCGTCCTGTCCGCCCGGGGCGGCTCGTTGAAGAAGCAACTTCCGCTCTTCAAGCTCGGCATCGGCGGGCGCTTCGGTAGCGGGCGTCAGTGGCAGAGCTGGATCTCGATCGACGACGAGGTCGCCGCGATCAGTCATCTGTTGACGGCCGACGCCAGCGGCCCGGTCAACCTCACCGCGCCGAACCCGGTCACGAACGCCGGGTTCACCAAGACGCTCGGCAACGTTCTGCACCGACCGACGTTCGTTCCGATACCGATGTTCGGGCCCAAGCTGCTGTTCGGCGCCGAGCTCGCCGAGACGTTGTTGTTGAGCAGTCAGCGCGTCGCCCCGGTTGCACTGTCGGGAAGCGGTTTCGAGTTCCGGCACCCCACCCTCGACGCCGCGCTGCGCGCCGTGCTCGGCCGGTGACCGCCAGATCCCGCAGCTATTGATCGGCGGTGTCGACCGCGGCCCAGCGGGCCAGTTCGGCGTCGAGGTCGAGCGTCGACGTCCGCGGGGTGCCGGGCCAGTTCTCCTTCGGCACGGCCCACATCACCTCGAACTCGATCCCATCGGGATCGACCGCGTAGAGGCTCTTGCTGGCGCCATGGTCGCTCTCCCCCACCAGCGCCCCGGCCTCGAGGAGCCGGGTGCGCATGAGGGCGAGGTCTTCGATCGTCGGCACCTGCCACGCCAGGTGGTACAGGCCGGGTGAGTGAGGTGCGGGGCTCGGTCGCTGGCCGACGCTGAACAGCCCCAGGTCGTGGTCGTTGGTCGACCCGTCGGCACGCAAGAACGCGCCCTGGTCGCCCATCGTCGCCACGATCTCGAACCCGAGGACGCGTTCGTAGAACTCGGCAGAGGTGCGCGCATCGCGCACCCACAGCACAGCGTGATTGAGCCGTCTGATCACGCGCTGATCTTCTCAGCTCCCGAGTCCGAGCCACGACCCGTGCCGGTGGATGACGTTGCCGCGGCCTGCAGCGCGGCTTCGATCTCGAGCTCGATCCTGACCTTGTCGCTGACGAGCACGCCGCCGGTCTCCAGCGTCATGTTCCACGCCAGACCCCAGTCCTTGCGGTTCACGTCGGCACGGGCACTGAACCCGGCGCGGGTTCCGCCCCACGGATCGCTGCCGACGCCTTCGAACTCGAGATCGAAGTCGACAGGCTTGGTGACACCCTTGATCGTCAGGTTGGTGTGCAGGACGTAGCCGCTGCCGCGCTGGTCGATGCCCGTGCTGACGAGCTGCATCGTCGGGTAGGTGGCGGCGTCGAAGAAGTCGCTCGAACGGAGATGCTCGTCGCGCTTGGGGTCGCCGGTCGTCACGGATGCGATCTCCGCGGTGGCCTCGACCTTCGACTGCAGCGGATCTTCGGCGATCGTGATGGTGCCCTCGACGGTGTTGAACCGGCCACGAACCTTGGTGACCATCAGGTGTCGGGCCACGAAGCCGACGTCGGAGTGACTGGCGTCGATGGCCCAGACGCCTGGGGTGAGATCGGTGAGCGTTGACATGTGTGTCTCCTTTAATTGCGGACACAACTATTGTAGCGACAATTACTTGCGAACGCAAGCTTCCCGATGACCGGATAAGATTGCGCCATGGCGACATGGCTGACGGCGAGTGAGATGCGCGCCTGGCGAAGCTTCATCGAGTCGGTCAGTACCCTCATGGCGGCGTTGGAAAACGACCTCGCTCCGTTCGGCTTGAACAACGGCGACTACGAGGTGCTCGTCAGGTTGTCCGAAGCGGACGACCAGCGGCTGCGGATGTGCGACTTGGCGTGCGCGCTCCATCTCTCCCCCAGCGGGCTGACGCGGCGTCTCGACGGCCTGGTCAAGGGCGGCCTGGTGGAGCGAGTGGCCAGCCCCACCGATCGACGGGTCATGTACGCAGCCCTGACGCCTGCCGGTCGGACCAAGCTCACCGAGGCCGCGCCCGACCACGTCGCCAGCGTGCGCAACCGGTTCTTCAAAGGGATGACCAAAGACCAGATCCGCGAGCTGGGCGACATCTTCGAGAAGATGCGCGACAACCTGGCCGCGTCGACATGACCCCGCTGCCCGGCGGCTTCCGCGCCTACGTCGCCAACGTCGGCATCAAGGACTCCACCGACGACTTCGTGATCGTCGCCGCCGACGCTGCCTGTCCCGCGGCAGGTGTGTTCACCACGAGCAGCTTCGCCGGGCCGAGCGTGATCGTCAGCCGCCAGCACCTCCGCCGCGGCTCGGCGCGAGCGGTCGTGGTGATCTCCAAGAACGCCAACGTCGCCACGGGCGCGGAGGGCCTCGACAACGCCCGCGAGGTCGTCGCCGGTGTGGCCACCGCGCTGGGGTGCGAACCCGACGAGGTGCTGATCGCCTCGACGGGCGTGATCGGGCG
>DATBKA010000554.1:0-2096 GCA_036556105.1 Ilumatobacteraceae bacterium
GACCGACATCGAAGAGCTCCGGGGCGCGGAGCTCGCGGCGCCCTCTACCGAGAAAGAGCCGCGCCTCTAACCGATCGAACGGGTCGTCGCAGCGGTAAAACCGCGCGAGCACGCGGGTCATGCGCTCCGCGTCGTGCGTGCCGGTGAGCTCCCGGATCGAGTGCATGCTGAGCATCGCGTTGCCGACGTCGATCGTGCGCATCCCGAGGAGCGTCGCCGTGATCGGGCCGATGGTGCTGCCGCAGGGCATGTTGTTACGGCTGACGAAGGTCTGTGACGGCACCTCCGCCGCGTCGAAGACACGGCGCAGCATCGCCGCCGAGCGCGCCGAGGTCGCGTAGCGCTGGTTGCTGTTGAGCTTGATGGCCGGCCCCTGGTTGACGATCGGCTGATGGTCGGGATCATGGCGCTCGCGGTAGTTGGGGTGGACGGCATGGGCGTTGTCGGCCGACACGCACGTGCTCACCGAGAGCTGGGCGAGGAAGTCGGCGCGCGATGCGCCGCAACAAAGCGCCAGACGCTCGAGGACATGCTCCAGCAACGGGCCTGCCGCGCCGGTCGTGCTCTCACTGCCGACCTCTTCGTGGTCGAACAAGGCGATGACTGCCGTCGCCGGACCCGGGTCGTCGGCAGCAACGATCGCGTGGACCGCAGCCCAGCACGACACCTGGTTGTCGAGACGGCCGGCCGCCAGCAGCGTGCGGTCGCCGCCGACGATCTGCGGGCCGCTGCGATCGAACAGGCACAGGTCCCAGGCGGCGACGTCGCCAACTGCACAGCTCAGCTGAGCGGCGATCCACGCCGCGAACTCACCCGGACGCGAGGCTCCGGTGCCCCAGACGGGCGTCAGGTGCTGTTGCTTGTCGAGGATCAGCCCGCGCTCGTTGACGTCGCGGTCGAGGTGAATCGCCAGTTGCGGAACGCGACAGACGGCATCGTCGATGCGAAGATCGGCGGATGTGCCATCGGCGAGCTCGACCCGGCCGGCGATGGCCAGATCACGATCCAGCCACGAGTTGATCAGGGCGCTGCCGTAGACCTCCACGCCGAGCTGTTTCCAACCTACGGCCGCGGAATCGGGCCGCGGCTTGACCCGAAGGCCGGGGGAGTCGGTGTGCGCTCCGACGAGACGCAACGGCGAGGCGACGTCTGCCTCCGAGCCGCGGCTCCACGCCACCAGTGCGGCGCCGCGCACGGCAACGCCACGAGCCGGCGCGTCGGTCCACGGTTGGGTCAGGTCGACGTACTCGAAGCCGGCCTCGGAGAGTCGAGCCCGAGCCGCCTTGACGACATGCCACGGCGATGGCGAACTGTCGAGGAAGTCGATGAGGTCGCCGAGAGGCATCAGCGTGCTCCCTGGAACAACCCCATCGGCAGGCCGGTGCCGCGAAGATGAGGAGTCTCGTTGATCGTGATCACCGAGCGCAGGCCGTCGCGGGCGGCCGCGACACGACTGATGCTCGTGTAGTTCGGATAGAAGAAGCCGCTCCTCCGCTCGAGACCGATCACGTGGCACAGGAAGCTGTTGATGACTCCACCATGACAGACCACGGCGATCCGTTGACCGGGATGGGCGCCGATCAACTCCTCGACCGCACGCACCACGCGCTCGCGGAACTGTTCGGCGGTCTCATCATCGTTGTCCCAGTCACCATTGATGACGGCGTGGAATCGAGGGTCGTTCTCCGCCTTCAGCTCCTCCGCCGGCACGTACTCACCGAAGCCGCGATCGAACTCGACGATCCCATCGCACACGTCGACGTCGAGATCGCGACCGGCCGCGATCGCCTCCGCTGTCTGGTACGCGCGTCGCAGGGGACTGGCGTAGATTGCGTCGAGATGTTCCGAGGACAGGTACGTGGCCAGGTGTTCGGCCTGGGCGTGCCCGTCGGGCGACAAGTCGGGGTCGGCGGGACCGTCGACGCACTCACGGCGAAGAGGTAGCGCGTGGCGGACCAACAGCAGCTCCATGGATCACTAGATAACCAGGTATGAACGCGCGAACGAAGATCGTGGCCACGCTCGGCCCGTCGACCGATCGTGCCGGCGTGCTCGACGAGCTGCTGATCGCCGGGCTCGACGTCGTCCGCCTCAAC
>DATBKA010000555.1:0-4281 GCA_036556105.1 Ilumatobacteraceae bacterium
TACTCCTCGGTCGCGGCCACACCCGGACCGCCCGCCAGGCCGAACAGAGGATCAGGCTTCGGGTTGGCGTTCTTGGCGGGGATCACCGCGACGTGCAGGTCGATCTGCCGGGCACTCGGGTGCGCTCGATCCTCGGGCACACGAAGGGTGCCGCATTTCGCGGCCAATCCACCGGCGACGCAGTCGGTGAGCGTCAACGATGCCGGCTCGACGGAGTCTGTGTTTCCGCACGACGAGATCGGAACGAAGAAGGAGATGAGAACCAAGGCGGACAGCCCTGTGACGCGCAGCGGCAAACGGCTACTTGAGCGACCAGTATGGCCGTTTCGGCTCTCCTGCCGGGAGGATCCGCTGACGCTGCGCGTCATGACTCAAGTGTGAGACGTGACGGGTCAGCTGTCTACGGTCAAAGGTCTCGATCAAGAGTGCGTTGACGCCCTTGGCCGAAGCTGAACTGACGATCTCTGAACAAGCGCACGCACACCTTGACGACGCACGCGTCGAGCCGCGTCCCGCTCTCGTGCTCGATGTGGCGCAGCGCTGCAGTCACACCTCGACTGGGCCGATACGGCCGGTGCGACGACATGGCGTCGACCACATCGGCGACGGCGATGATCCGCGCCCCGAGCAGGATTTCCTCGCCCACGAGTTGATGCGGGTAGCCGGAGCCATCGATCCGCTCGTGGTGCTGCAGGATCATGTCGGCGATCGGCCACGGGAAGTCGATCCCTTGGACGATGTCGTAGCCAGCTTGAGCGTGCTCTCGCAACAGAGCGTGCTCCGGCGCGGTGAGTGCGCCCGGCTTGTTGAGGATCTCCGACGGCATACGCAGCTTGCCGATGTCGTGGATCTTGGCGGCGATGCGCACGCCTTCGACGTCGTGTTGGCTGACACCCAACTCGCGGGCGATGGCGATCGACAGCTCGCTCACGCGGCGTTGGTGGCCGGCCGTGTAGGGATCACGGGCCTCCGCAGCGGCGGCGATCGCATCGACGGCGGCCTCGGTCAGCGCCGCCATCGCGGTGTCCATCCGCTTGCGTTCGGTGATGTCGACGACGATCCCGCCAAGACCGATGATCTCGCCGTTCACCCGCACCGGAGAGATCGTCTCCAACCATGAATGGTCGTGGTCGGGGTCCTCCGCCGTACCACCGGTCAGTTCGATGTTCCGTACCGGCACTCCGGTCTCCAGCACCCTGCGATAGGCGGGCTCGAGTATGGGCCAGAAGTTGGGTACGACTTCGGCAACGGTGCGACCGACGTGTTCCGCAGGCGACGGGATCCCATCGATTGCCGCGATCTTCTCGTTGACCCGCACGTACCGGAAGTTGGTGTCGACGAAGACGATTCCGATCGGTGCGCTCGCTTCGAGCGACTCGAGCAGCGCGCGGGTCGCGTTGGCCTCGTTCTCGAGGCGGCGACGGCTCTCGCGAGTCTCGCGGTCGACCTCGATGTCGGTCAGGGTCCCGGCCCAACGCCCGACGGACCCGTTAGACGTCAGCACTGGAGAGCCGCGCTCGATCATCGGTCGATACGCCCCGTCGGAGCGCATCCGGAGCACGACCTCGTAGGACCGCTGTGTCTCGAAGCCTTCTTCGAGGCAGCGGCGCACGACGGGGACGTCATCGGGGTGAACGAGGTCGAACCACGAGCTGCCGGAGATCTCCTCGACCGGACGGCCGATCAACTCCACGCCGCGTGGGTCGATGTACTCCGTCGTCCCGTCCGGTCCCTTCACCCAGAGGATCTGTGCCTGGGACTCGGCGGGGAGGGACATCTCCCAGCTGGCCACGATTGTTCAGTCAATCTTGAACTCGAAGTGACAGCCAGGGCCGAACGTCCTGTCTGGTGGAATCAAGCTGCCTCGGCCCGACTGGCCGCATAGCCAGCGGCGAGAGCCCGTGCCGCGGGACGCTCCGATCGGTGGAAGTCCGGCCGTACACGCCCGGCAGGGAAGCGTGGGGCCGGACTTCGCCGCTGCCGGAGCGCGCCGGGCGGGGCGTTGGTTAATCGCCCAGCCGAGGTGACGCCGGATCGCTATCGTCGGCGAATGCCTTCGGCGTCGACGCTTCCCGTGTTCATGGCCGCTTCGATCCTGCTGCTGATCATCCCCGGCCCGGCGGTGCTGTTCATCGTCGCTCGCAGCGGAGCGCAGGGGCGGCGGGCCGGGTTCGTCTCGATTGCCGGCGTCCACACGGCGTCGATCGTGCACGTGCTCGCGGCCGTCGCCGGGTTGTCCGCCGTCGTCGTTGCCTCCGCAGTCGCCTTCACCGCAGTCAAGCTGGTCGGTGGCCTGTATCTGATCTACATCGGGATCAAGTGCATTCACGGCGCGCGGAGCGTCTCCAACGTCGTCGTGCCGACCCAACGTCCCGAGAAGCGGCTGTTCGCCGAGGCGTTCCTCGTCAACCTGCTCAACCCGAAGGTGGCGATCTTCTTTCTCGCCTTCATCCCCCAGTTCGTCCATCGCGGCCACGGGCCGATCTGGTCGCAAACGCTGGTGCTCGGGCTGATCTACATCCTGCTCGGCCTGTGCTCGGACTCCATGTACGCGATCGCCGGGGCGCGGGTCGGCGCCTGGTTGGGCGGCCGAGCGGAGCGCTTGCGAGGCAGTCGCTACGTGGAGGGCGGGATCCTGGTCGGTCTCGGTGTGATCACCCTGGCCGTCCCTCACCGCACAGCCAAAGCGAGATGAAGTCGAAAGGAACTATCGCCCGACGCTGCCGTCGATCAGCTCGCGGATGATGTCGGCGTGGCCGGCGTGGCGCGCCGTCTCCTCCAGCAGATGCATCAACACCCAGCGCAGATTGGCATCGCCGAGGTCCCCCGGACGACGGCACAGGTCGTCGAGGTTTGCCGCTGAGACCACGGCCTCCACCTCGACCCACGCCGTGCGGTACGAGTCGATCGCGGCAGCGATGGAGAGATCCGCCTCAATGGCATCGTCGCCGGGCACCACGTCCTCACCCGCGAATCGATCGAGCACCCACAGTCGTTCGGCCAAGGCGAGGTGCCGTGTCAACCACAACAGGGTCGTGTCACTGCCGACGAGTCGCCGGCGCGCCGCGTCGTCATCGACGCCGGCAACTTTGCGAACGAACGACTCGCGCTGGAACTGGAGCAACGCCATGACGGTGGAGAGCTCGTCGCCGGTACATCGCGGTGGTTTCTGATCAGCCACAGCGCAGCCGCCTCGACATGGCCGCAGCGTAACGACCACGCTGGACGGCATGTCAGACGAGACCGCGATCCGTCCGTTCCGCATCGAAGTGCCCGACAGCACGTTGGACGATCTTCGCCGGAGGCTCGCGGCGACGCGTTGGCCAGAACGCGAGACCGTCGACGACTGGAGCCAGGGCGCGCCGCTCGCCTGGATCAAGGACGTCTGCGACTACTGGCGCGACGCGTATGACTGGCGCGCCCGCGAGCGACGTCTCAACCGGTTCGCGCAGTTCCTCACGACGATCGACGGTCTCGACATCCACTTCATCCATCAGCAGTCGCCGCACGCCGCGGCGCGCCCTTTGGTGATCACTCACGGTTGGCCGGGTTCGATCGTCGAGTTCCACAAGGTCATCGAACCGTTGGTCGACCCGGAGGCTCACGGCGGCGATGCCGCCGATGCCTTCCACGTCGTCTGCCCCACGCTCCCGGGGTTCGGCTTCTCGGGCAAGCCGGACGAGCCGGGCTGGGGCGTCGACCGGATCGCTGCGGCGTGGTCGGTGCTGATGGGTCGGCTCGGGTACGACTCGTACTTCGCTCAGGGCGGAGATTGGGGGTCGGCGGTGACACGCACGCTCGGCGCCATCGATCCCGACCATTGCGCAGCGATCCATCTCACGTTGGCGATGGGGACACGCAGTCGCGTCGAGGGCGAGCCGACGCCCGAGGAGCAGCGCGCCCTCGATGGGCGCGACTTCTACCAGGCTTGGGACTCCGGCTACTCCAAGCAGCAGTCGACGCGACCGCAGACGCTCGGCTACGGCTTGGCCGACTCACCATCCGGCCAGGCGGCGTGGATCCTCGAGAAGTTCTGGGCGTGGACCGACTGCAACGGTCATCCGGAGAACGTCCTCGAGCGCGACGAGTTGCTCGACAACGTGATGTTCTACTGGTGCACGAACAGCGCGGCGAGCTCGGCGCGCCTGTACTGGGAGAGCTTCAACCGACCGCGGCCCACGCACGTCCCGATCCCGGTCGGCGTCACGGTCTATCCGAAGGAGATCGTCGCTCCGGTGCGGTCGTGGATGGAGGCCGACTACCCGAACATCGTCTACTGGA
>DATBKA010000556.1:0-1964 GCA_036556105.1 Ilumatobacteraceae bacterium
AGAGGGAGGCGCATGACTCGAAATGCGTAGATCAGATCCCCTGCCATAGGCCCTAAGGCTACCCCCGCGTGCCTGCTCAGACGGGATGGATTGGCAGCTCAGTGGGCGGCGGCGATCTCCACCAACGTGTCGTAGAAAGCGACGCCGCCACCCCATTCGGTGAGCTTGTCGTTGGTGAGCGCATTGGCGACCTTGCCATCGGGATGGTGACGGCTCCACCATCCCCACGGGATGGCCACGACGCCCGGTCGCAACCGCGTGCTGATGCGGGCGGGCAGCTCCAACGAGGCGCGGTCGTTGAAGACGCGCACGCACTGACCCTCGGCGATGCCGCGGCTGGTGGCGTCTTCGTCGCACAGCTCGATGAACGGCCCCGACTCCCGACCGCCGTGACCCGGCAGGTGCGAGTAGCTGCCGTTGAGGAAGCGGGTGTGGTGCTTCGGTGTCATCAGCTGCAGCGGGTAGCGGGCGGCGAGTTCGGTGCCGGGGCCTTCCGCGGGTGGCACGAACTCAGGCAGCGCCGGTTGACCCATCGCCACCAGGGCATCGCTGACGAACTCGACCTTGCCGCTCGCGGTCGGGAACTGGCCGTCGCCGAACGGCCGGCCGTCGTCGGGATAGGGCACCCGCCAGTGCCCGGTGTGCCGCAAGGCGTCGAGGTCGACGCCTGGCAAGGCTTGGCGAAGCACGGTCATGTCGTCGTCGAACAGCTCCGGCTCCGTGTAGCCCATCGCCGCGGCGAGGCGGCGGAACAGCTCGCTGTTGCTGACCGCTTCACCACACGGCTCGATCGCGGCCTCGTTCCAACTCAGCCAGAGGTGGCCCCACGGAGTGACGACATCGGTCGACTCGATCTGTGTCGTGGCAGGGAGGACGATGTCGGCATAGCGCGCCGTGTCGGTGATGAACTGTTCGTGCACGACGGTGAACAAGTCATCGCGCAACACGCCGCGGCGGATCTTCTCGGCGTTGGGGGTGATCACCAACGGGTTGCAGTTCCACACGATCAACGCCTTGATCGGCGGGTCGCTGGTCTCGTTGAGGGCTTCCGCCAGCCGGCTCATGTTCAACCAGCGCGGCTGGCGCCCGTCGAGGAGTTGCGGACGCTGGAGCGCGGCGCCGTCGACGACCGAGCCCGTCCACACGCCGATCGACCGCGCCAATCCTCCGCCGCGGTGCTTCCATGCGCCGACCAGCGCGGGCAGGCAGGCGAGGGTGCGGAAGAACATCGCCCCGTTCTCGTGATGCTCGGCGCCGACGAGCGTGCGGATCGCCGCTGGGCGGATCGTGCCATACATGCGCGCCAACCGCTCGATGTCGGTCGCGACGACACCGGTGGACGCCGCGGCGCGCTCGGGCGTCCACTCCTTCACGTGTGCGGCGAGCTCGTCGAAGCCGAGGGTGTGGTCGGCGATCCAGGCCTCGTCGGTGAGGTTGTCGCGGATCAGCACGTGCATCATCGCCAGCAGCAAGGCGGTGTCGGTGCCCGGTCGCGGTTGCACGAACCAGTCGGCCTCGTTGGCCGTGATGGTGCGGATCGGATCGATGACGACGATCTGCGCACCGTCCTTGCGCGCCGCGTCGATCGTCGGCCACAGATGCCGGTTGGTGAGCTTGGTGTTGGTGCCCCAGAGGAGGATCAGCCGCGAGTGACGGAGCTCCATCGGGTCGAGCCCTTTGGTGGTGCCGTTCGTCATCTTCACGCCGGCGCCGACGGTCGGCCCGCAGATGGCGCGGAGCACGCGGGTTGCCCCGATCCTGTTCCAGAACCGCTCGGGGAAGCCCATCGCCAGCAGGCTCTGGTTGCCGGCGTCGCTGTACGGCATGATCGCCTCGGCACCGTCGCCCGCGATGATCTCATGCAGGCGTGAGGCGATCTCGCTGAGCGCGTCGTCCCACGAGATCTGTTCGAAGCGGCCCTCACCCTTGGCGCCGACGCGCCGCAGCGGGTGAAGGACGCGTTC
>DATBKA010000557.1:0-5533 GCA_036556105.1 Ilumatobacteraceae bacterium
AACACGGTGGAGGCGTTCGTCAAGGCAGGCAGCACGGTCGAGGCAGCGCAAGGCGTTTCGATCAGCGCGACGGACACCTCCTCCGCGACTGCAAAGGTGGTCAGCGTCAGCGTCGGTGGTGGGCTGGTGGGCGTCGCCATCGGCGTGGCGCTGACCGACAACACCATCAACAACACCGTCTCTTCGTTCGTGGACGGCTCCAGCGTGAAAGCGTTCGACGGCGACGTCTCGGTTCTGGCCGGCGCGACGCAGACGATCACCGCCGACGCCGTTGCCGTCGCGGCCTCCCTCAGCATCGGCGGCGCGGGAGCCGGCGCGCACTCGAAGACGACCATCGGAGGAACCGTCGACGCCCATGTGACGGGTGCCGCACTGTCGGCCACTGGTGGTGACGTGCTGGTGAAGGCGGCGTCGAACCTGACCGCCGACGCGGCCGCCAACGGCGGCGCCGGCGGCAGTGCGGTCGGCATCGCCGTCATGCTTCCCACGGCGACGATCGAAGGCACCACGCGCGCCTACGCGAGCGGCAACGTCACCGTGGCCGACGGCGATCTCGAAATCGACGCAAACGCCACCAATACCGCCACCGCGAGCACCATCAGCGTGGGGATCGGGCTCGCCGGCGGCGCCGGCGGCGGTGCCACGGCGCAGATCAGTCGGGCCACCGAGGCTTATCTGGGTGATCGGCTCGATGCGCCGGCGGGAGCAGCGCCGAACAATGTGTCGGCCGTGAACGGCGCTGTCCTGGTCGAGGCCACCACCTCCTCGACGGCGACGGCGGACGCCGCAGGCGGGGCGGCAGGGGGCGTGACGATTGCCGGTTTTACAGCGGATGCCACGATCACCTCGGCAACGCGCGCCTACGTCGGCGTGGACACCGCGGTCGCAGCGGGCGAGCTGGACGTCGTGGCGCGCGCCACCGAAACAGCACGGGCGGAGGTGCTCCCCGTAGGAATCGGGTCCGTGACCGGGACCGGTGGCAGCGCCGTGGCGAAAGTCGACAGCACTGTCGAGGCTTTCGTCGGCGCCAGGGCGGGGATGGCGATGCCCGGAGGCCCGACCGCGGTGCTCACGATCGCGGCCCCGACAGGCAATCCCGATGCCGACGGCACGGTGAACGTATCCGCCGTCTCGACTGCAACGGCAGACGCCGACGCGCACGGCGGCGCAGCAGGGGGAACCCTTTCGGTCTCGGCGCTGCTCCCGACGGCCACCGTCGCGGGCTCCACGCGCGCCGCCGTCGGTGAAGGGACGCGGGTCACCTCGCAGGGGCTGACGGTCGAGGCGACCGGGACCAACACGACCACGTCCGACATCATCGGTGTGTCGATCGGTCTCGCCGGCGGTGCCGGCGGCAACGCGACGAGCCACGTTTCGCGCACCATCGAGGCTTCCATCGGAACCCCGCTCGGCGCGGCGCCGGCGGGAGATCCCACCCTGGTCACGGCGCCGACCGGCGCAGTCGCCGTCAAAGCCACTTCGACCAACAGCGCCACGTCCAATGCCTCGGGCGGTGCGGCCGGGAACGTTTCGATCTCCGCATTCTTGGCCAACGCGACCATCGGCGGGGCGACGCGCGCCTTCGTCGGCAAGAACAGCACGATCGAATCCGGCAGCCTGGACGTGCAGGCGCTGACCACCAACACCGCGACCGCGGGAACCTTGTCGATCGCGGTGGGCGCGGTTGGTGGGGCGGGCACACGTGCAGCGGCAAGCATCACGCACGCGGCGGAAGCCTTCCTCGACGACGCTGTCGGCGTCGAGACGGCGGGCGGCTTGACGGTGAAGTCCACCGCGACGAATACCGCCACGGCCGACACGCGTGGCGGGGCAGGCGGCTCGGTCGCCGTGTCCGTGATGCTGGCCGATGCCTCGATCACGGGCGCAACGCGGGCGTACACCGGTCAGGCGGTTGTCGAGGCGGGAAACGTCCTGATCGAGGCGCGCAACACGAGCAATGCCGATGCATTCGCAGAAGCCTCCGGCGGCGGTATCGTATCCGGCAACGGCGCCGACGCGAAAGCGACTGCGTCGCCGACGATCGAAGCCTCGATCCGAGGCGGCAACGTCGTCGCGACCGGTGCGCTCGCGGTCAAGGCGATCTCCAGCGCCGGGGCCGACGCCGAGGCCAAGGGCGTTACGATCGGCGTCCTCGGCGCAGTCGGGGTGAACGTATCCACCGCGACGGTCGCCCCGATGGTCACCGCCTACGTCGACGGCTCGGCCACGGCAGACACGATCACCGTTCGCTCGTTGCACAATTACGATGAGTCGGGCAACGCGCTGGACAAGGTCGCGCACGCAAAGACCAATGCATCCGGCGGTGGTGCGGTTGGTGTAGGCTCCTCGACCGCGGAGGCGACTGCGAACGCGAATGTCCTGGCTGCAGTGAAGGCAGGCGTGGTGCTCGCCGCCGGGCAGAGCGTCTCGCTCGTGTCCCGCTCTCACAACCAAGCCGATGCAACTGCCGATGGCAGCACCGGCGGCATCGTGGCGGTCGGCGACGCATCGGCGACTGCCAACGCCCATGGTACGACCACATCGAAGCTGGAGAACGTTGCCCGGCTGACAGCGGGAGGCGATCTTTCGATCGTGTCGATGGGCACCAACCGGGCCGGGGCGCTCGCCGAAAGCGCCAACGGCGGCGGCGTGGCAGTCCGGGTGACGGAGGCCACCGCCGATGCCGCTCCGACGGTAAGGGCCACCCTCTCCGCAATGACGGCAGGGCCGGGGCCGACTGCCATTGCCGTTGGCGGAGCCACCGACATCAAGGCGTTGGCGCTGGGCGATGCGACCGCAACTTCGGACGGCGTTGGCGGCGGGGTGGTGGATGTCGCCAGCGCTGACGCCATCGCCAAATGGAGGCCCACCGTCGAGGCCTCGATCCTCTCCGGAACGACGCTTTCCGCGGGTCAGGACGTCGGAATTCATGCTTATAACAATCACAACGAGGCGGGAAACAGCGTCACCTCGAAGCTCGTGAAGGCTGATGCGAAGGCGAGCGGGGGTGGGGTGGTATCGGCCGGACCGAGCGCGGACGCCGAGGCGATCGTCGATGCCGCCGTGCTGGCGCGCATCGGCAGCGGTGCGGCGATTTCGGCCGGCAACGACTTGAACGTGATCGCAAAGTCGCGCAACAACGCGGACGCCGATGCCAGGGGAATCAATGGCGGCATCGTGAGTGCCGGCTTTCCGAGCGCGGTGACCACCGTAACCAACCACGCGCGCGCGTTGACCGACAATGCCACTGAACTCAACCGCACGGAACTGAACGCCGGGCACGACATTCGGTTCCGCAGCCATTCCGACAGCGTGGCGAGCGCGACCGCCGTCGGCGGCTCGGGCGGCTTGGCTGCGATCGCGAGCACCGAAGCAGGCGTGCACGTCATCGACGACCAGATCGCAGTAAGGATCGGCGATTACAGCAATCTTTCGGCTTCGAACACTATCCTTCTGGAAGCGCTCAAGAGCGTGAGCGCCCACGGCAATGCCAACGGCCAGGTCGTCATCGCGTTCAACTCGAACAACTTCAGTACCTCGGATACGGATGTCCGTCTGGTCACGCGAGTCGAAGTGGGCGTGGGCGCCACGCTCGATGCGACCATGGTGAACATCCACGCCAAGGTGACGAAGCTCGACGTGGATAGCGTGGCTTTCTCCAGGACCAACTCGGCCAACTCCACATCGGAGGCGAATTCACTGGTGGATGTCAGCAGCCTCGCCAGCGTGATCATCAATGGCGGTGCGCGCATCGACGCATCCGATCGCATCGAGATCGTCGCTCGCCAGGACGGCGTCGACGTGGACAGCGATGCCGACGCCAAGATCGTCGGCTTCACCGGAACCGTCCGGGCGAAGGGGCACAACGACCTCGATCTGGATTCCAATGTCGACATCCTCGCCGGCTCCGTGCTCTCGGCCGACGTGGTGTTCATCGAGGCGGAATCACCGAAAGCGGCCGCCACCTACGGCCAGACCGCGGAAGCGGATGCGGCTACGGTGGTGCAGTGGATCGTCAACACCTTTAAGGTCGTCGAAAAGGCAACGAGCAAGATCCCGTTCATCGGCTGGATCGTGAAGTGGATTACCAAGACCGTCACGACGGTTACCCGGGTGGTGCTGAACAGCCACGAGTCCGCAACGCTTCCCGGGAATTTCACGCCCGAGAATTCGATCAACCTGTCCGGCGACATCTTCCAGGGCGCCTCCACAAGCCCGAGGCTGGTGATCGACGAGGACGGAAGCCTCTTTGCCGTCGGAGGCGTCACGGCTGAGATCGTCGGCAACGAGGTCATCGTAAGTGACATCGCCGGCGGAGAGGCGGCGGGGATCATCGACTTGCGCAGCCCGGGCGGAGCGCTGTCCGGTAATGGCACAATCCACAAGAACTCCAACTTCGCTGCGGTCACGATCATCAACAATTCCAACCTCGACTTGCGGATCAACGACATCAGCTCCCTCAATCCGAATCCGGTGGAGCCCGATCTGCAGTTCGAAAGCGACCCGGCGAAGGATACGTCTTCGTTGACGGTGGTGTCCGATCTCGGGTCCGGGGCGGATTCGCCCGAGGTGACCGTCCAGAACAATTCCGCGTCCGACGTATGGCTCGCCGGCGAGATCAAGAATCCCACCGGCGTGACGACGGTGATCAATGAGGGCGGCGATATCCTCACGTCGCCGGGAGCCTTTCTCGAGGGGCACGAGGTGATCCTGGCCGCCGGCGGGCAGATCGGCAGCGCGAACGACAGCCTGCAACTGAGGCTGTACGCCGATGAAGCGGCCGCGACGCTCAACGCGCAGGCAGACGGCGCAGCCCATCTCGAGACGCGACTGCTCGAGATCGGGGATTCCAGCACGGCGGTTCCGGCCGGCTATACGATCGACGGCGCAGAGCTCAGCGTTGTCGCTCAGGGCGAAGACGGCGACATCGACATTCATGCGCTCCAGTCGCAGGTTCTGCTTCCCTCCGAAGAGCCCGACGGCGCTCCAACGCTGATCGACGTCCACGGCACTTACTGGCTCAAGAGCATCGCGTCGGATGGAGAAAGCGTCATCATCGAGAGCGACTCCGGCGACCTCGACGTCGGTCTTGTCCATGCGCCGCTGGCGACGGCGACGCTGACCGCCTCGGGCTCGATCTTCGACGCCGATGACGACGCTGCGAGCGACGTGACCGCGCTGCACATCGTGCTGAGCGCGGGCGCAGGCATCGGCAGTTCGGGCAACGCGCTCGAGGTCGACTCCGGGGGGAGCGGCGTGGTCAGCGCGATCGCAATGCACGACATTCATCTGAGCGAAGTTGCAGGCGATCTGCGCCTCGCCCGGGCAGAATCGACGGCGGGCTCGGTGGGGCTCGCTGCGGCTGGCACCCTCATCGACGCGCACGACGACCCGGCCAGCGACGTTTCGGGGATCGCCGTAACCCTGGCGGCGGGCGGTGGCATGGGTAGCGCGGGCAACGCGCTGGAGATCGACTCCGGGTTCGGTCTTGTCAATGCGATCGCGCAGCAAGAGGTGAATCTGCGCGAGATCG
>DATBKA010000558.1:0-1686 GCA_036556105.1 Ilumatobacteraceae bacterium
ATCACGGCGACCTCCGTGGTGCCGCCGCCGATGTCGACGACCATGTTGCCGGACGGCTCGTGGACCGGGAGGTTGGCGCCGATGGCGGCGGCCATCGGCTCCTCGATGATGTGCACCGGCTTGCGCGCCCCGGCGTATTCCGCTGCGTCTTGGACGGCGCGCTGCTCGACGCCGGTGATGCCCGACGGCACGCAGATGACCATCCGCGGCTTGCTCCACCGGCTGGCGTGCACCTTCTGGATGAAGAAGCGCAGCATCTTCTCGCAGACTTCGAAGTCGGCGATCACCCCGTCCTTCAGCGGACGGATCGTCTTGATCCGGCCCGGAGTACGCCCCATCATCCGCTTCGCCTCGAGCCCGACGGCGACCGGGCGGCCATCGCCGATGTCGATGGCCACAACGGATGGCTCGTTCAAGACGATGCCCTGGCCCCGCGAGTAGATCAGCGTGTTGGCGGTTCCGAGGTCGATGGCAAGGTCCCTACCGATCGCAAGTGGGTTGTTCCTGGCCATCACTACCTCCGCACCGCCGTCAGGACCGTGCACGAAACGGGTGCGCCTCCGTCGGCGCAACCTTCCGAAGTGTAGCGGAGCGCCGGATTGTTACAGATTCGGGAAGAAGATGGCGATTTCGCGCTGCGCGGAGTCCGGTGAGTCGCTGCCGTGGACGAGGTTCTCCGTGAAGAGGATGCCGAGATCGCCGCGGATCGTGCCCGACGGCGCCTTGCGTGGATTGGTCGGGCCCATCATCGTCCGCACCACCTCGGCGGTGTCCTCCGGACCTTCGAGCACGAGGGCGACCACCGGGCCGCGGCTCATGAACGCGATCAGGTCGTCGTAGAAGCCCTTGCCGACGTGTTCGGCGTAGTGGCGGGCCAACGTGTCGGTGTCGAGCGTGCGCAGTTCCATGGCCACGATCGTGAGGCCCTTGGCCTCGAACCGGCGCAACACCTCGCCGACCAGTCGGCGTTCCACAGTGTCGGGCTTGAGCAGGACCAAGGTGCGATCACACATGGCCCCGCACGCTACCGGCGCTGAACTGTCCAGCGACGTCCGTCGCTGTCGTGCATGGGCGCGAATTGTGCCGGCGGTGGCGTACAACCGCGCCCATTGACGCTGCATGGGCGCGACAGCTGCCGCCGGCGGGGGTTTTTCGCGCCCAAGCAACCGGCGGGCGAACCGGGAGGGGTTTCGCCGTCAGAGGACGCGCTTCAAGTGCGGGCGGGCGGAGCCGACGACGTACAGCGAGCCGGTGACGAGCACGGCGTCGTCGATGCCAGCGCGACGGACGGCGCGGTCACAGGCCTCGACCACGGTGTCGCACTCGATCACCTCGTCGCAGCCGATCCCTCGGGCAGCGGCGGCGACCTCCGCCGAGGGCATCCCGCGGGGCGTCGGAGCGGTGCACGTGAACACGGCGTCGAACTCGTCGGCACGCAAGGCCGACAACATCTCCTTCGGATCGCGACCGCGCAGGATGCCGGTGACGAGCAGACGATGACCGGCGGGATCGAAGTCGTCGAAGAACACTTCGGCACACGAATCAGCACCCGGCGGGTTGTGCGCGCCGTCGACGATCACGAGTGGTTGATGGCCGAGCACCTCGAACCGACCCGGCATCCGCACCTCGGCGAATCCCTCGCGAACGATCTCGTCGGAGAGTGGGTTGGCGAAGAAGGCCTCGACG
>DATBKA010000559.1:0-5598 GCA_036556105.1 Ilumatobacteraceae bacterium
TGGCGGGTCCGCGATCACGTCACCGGCGTGCTCGACGAGGTTGGCGATGCGACACGTGCAGGTCGGCTCGGCGCCGCAGATCGACTCGACGATGCGCTCGCTGCAGTCGCCTCGTCAGAGCATGACCCGACCAGCGCTGCAGGCGTCGCCGTGGCTCAGCTCGTCGACGCGATCAACGACCTCGCCAACCCGATCGTCGCCTGCCACGACGCCGCCCGTGCGGCAGGCCACGCGGCAACGATCACCGAACGGTCGATCAACGTCTACAAGGCGGCCTTCGCCGCCGAACGTCTCGCCCAGTCACGATGGATCGCTGACCAGCTGAACCTCACCGGCTAGTCATGGCGAGCACGGAAGATGGCGAGCAGCTGATCGCGGGTCGTCGGATCGACCGGTTCGGCAACTTCGACTTCGTCGAGGCGTTGTAGCGCTGCCTCGGTGGCGCGCATCTGCTCCACGTAGGCGATGCACCCCGCGCACGTGGCCACGTGCAGCTCCAGCTCACTGCGCGTCGGCTCAGGCAGTTCACCCTCGAGCCAGTCCGTGACCAACTCGACGAGCATCTGACAGTCAATTGCCTCGTGAATCATGTGGTGCTCCGCCTAGGCATCCAGGTACTGCTCCAACGCCATTCGAACTCTAGAGCGGCCGCGATGGAGCAACACTCGTTGGTTCGCTTCGGTCAGGCCGAGCAGGTCGCAGACCTCGGCCGCGGTGAACTGAGCGATGTCGCGAAGGGTGACGACCTCGCGCTGCGCCTCGGGCAACGCGGCGATCGCTTCGCTGAGGACCGTCTGGGTCTCGCCTGCCAACAATCGGGCTTCCGTGTCGCCGTCCCACCGCTTCGGCGGTGTCGCCCAATGACCAGCCCACAGGGCATCCGAGCCGCGGAATCGCTCCGTGGGGACGGACGGCGTCGAGTCGTCGTCGCCCTCCAGAGCGGAGAAGGGCACGGTGCGCCGCTCTCGCTCCCCACGTGCTCGCGCCCGGTAGATGAGGATCCTGTACAGCCACGTCTTCAACGTGGATCGACCTTCGAACCGATCGATGCCTTCGATGACCGCGATCCACGTCTCCTGGACGACTTCCTCGGCGATCGCTCGGCTCGGCACGTAGCGCATCGCCACCCGAGTGAGCGAGGAGTGGTAGCGATCGACCAGCTCGGAGAAGACGCGCTCGTCCCCGCCACGCAGTCCTTCGATGACGCGCTGATCATCGACGGTTGCTCCGACTCGTCGCTCCACGTCGCTCACTGGCGGGCGAAGATACTCGCGCCGCGTGCCGTGCCAGCTGCCGGGCCCGGATCAACTCGGCGACCGACCACGCCTGGAACGGGCAGCCGGTTGCGCCGTGTGGCGCGTCGCCGTCTGCAGTCTCCGACACCGAACCGAGCCCGAACTCAGCGAGATGGGCTTCGATCCCGTCGAGCAGACCATCCACGTCGCGCCCGGCCCGCAACGACGATTCGACGTACGGACCGATCAACCACGGCCACACCGTGCCTTGGTGGTAGGCGCGGTCGCGGGCAGCAGAGTCGCCACGATGGAGACCGCAGTACCGCTCGTCGTCGGGATCGAGCGAGCGCAACCCGAGCGGCGTCAGCAGCTGCGTCACCGAGTCCAAAACGGCCGTTCGCGTGTCGCTGTCGACCGGACCGGCGGTCAACGATGCAGCGATCAGTTGGTTCGGACGGAGAGATCGGTCGTCCACGGTGTCGGCGAGCGCTCCGGCATCGGTCGCGAACCGCGATGCGAACGATTCGGTCGCTCTCTCCGCCAGGGCCCGCCACCCGGTTGCGTCGATGCCGACCTTGTCGACGATGTCGGCCAGGCGTCGCAAGGCGCTGATCCACAGCGCGTTGATCTCGACGGCCTTCCCCGTGCGCGCCGTCACCGCCACACCGTCGACCCGAGCGTCCATCCACGTCAGGGCGAGGCCGTCTGCCCCTTGGGTGATGAGGTCGTCAGCTGAGTCGACACCGATGTGGTAGCGCGTTCCGGCGACGTGGTGATCGACGATCGCGGCAAGCGTTCCGAACAACTCCGTGACGAGCTCGTAGTCCTCGGTCACCTCGACATGTCGCGCCACGGCATGGAGGAACCACATCGTCGCGTCGGCGGTGTTGAACTCGGGCAGCCCGCCGACGTCAGCGGTGTTCGCCAGCATGCCCTCCGACACGGTGGCCGCCGCCCGGCGCAGCAGCTGCGCTCCTTCTGCATGGCGACCGGTGCACAGGAACAGGCCTTCGTACGACGTGAACGTGTCCCGCGACCAGTCACCGAACCACGGATAGCCGGCCACGACCGTGGGTCCGGCAACGATGAACTGGTCTGCGGCGTGGGCCAGGAGCCGGTCGACCTCGGTGGCGGCCTGTGCGGCGCGACCGACGCGGCGGTACCGCTGGCGCGCCGCGGCGACGATCTCGACCGCAGGTGGAACGTCGGCGCCATCGGCCCACGCCTCGACCCCGACCTGGTCGCCGGAAGCGAGATCGACGGCGAACGTGCCGGCGTGGCACAGGTCCTCGGACGCCTGCAAACCGCGGGCTGCCTCCTCACGCTGATACGAGCCATGCCACCACTCCGCGGCAGGTTCGTAACCGGGGCCGCGCACCCGATACGCGCCGTCGAACGTGAACCCACCGTCCGTCGGTTCGACGGGAGCCGCCCCGACCGCAAACCGTTCGCCGTGGACGTCTCGCCAGGTCGCCACCGCAGCCAGCTCGAGGCGCACGGGGCGAGGCGAATGGACCAGACGGTGGACCACACCGGTCACCGGCCGGCCGTGCACCATGGCCACCTCGGCTTCGAGCACGACGTCGCCGATCTGCCAACGCCATCGCGGGACGCCGTCGATCAGGTCGAACGATGCCAGGTAGCGATACCCGTGCGGTGCGATGTCTCCCGACTCCCACTCCCGCGACGCCAGCTCATGTCTGCGGCCGTCGATCACGAGCACCGGATCCAGTGCGGCGAGCCCGAGCCGCCGGCCGATCGGCGGCTGCGTCGCCACGATGAGCAGCCCGTGGTACCGACGCGTGCGCAGCCCGGCGACCGTGCCCATCGCGAACCCACCCACACCGTCGGTGACCAACCATTCCCGGCTGGACGCGCTGTCCAACTGCCCGCACACCTGCGTTCCGAAGCGGATGCCCATGGGGTTGCTGTGTGGTGAGTCAGCCATGTGTGACAGCAAGGCTGTAACGCCGATCCCCCGGTGCAGACTGCAAACACATGACCGACGCTGAACACGCCCGACTGTCCGATCCGGCCTGGAAGACGTGGGGACCGTACGTCTCCGAGCGTGCCTGGGGAACGGTGCGCGAGGACTACAGCGAGCACGGCACCGCCTGGGACTTCTTCCCTCACGACCACGCCAGATCGCGGACCTATCGGTGGAACGAGGACGGGCTTGCCGGCGTCTGCGACGACCAGCAGACCCTGTGCTTGTCGTTCGCGTTCTGGAACGGGCGCGACCCGATCCTCAAGGAGCGCATCTTCGGTCTCACGGGGCCGGAGGGGAACCACGGTGAGGATGCCAAGGAGTACTGGTTCTACGAGGACTCGACGCCCACTCATTCATGGATGCGCTGGCGCTACTTCTACCCGCAGGCGGAGTTCCCGTACGCGCGCCTGGTCGATGAGAATCGCCGCCGCGGCCAGCACGAGCCGGAATTCGAGCTGCTGGACACCGGGATCTTCGACGACGATCGCTACTGGGACGTCACCATCGAGTACGCCAAGGCCGAGGCTGACGACATCGTCGCTCGCGTACGCGTGCGCAACGCTGGACCAGAGACTGCAGTTCTGCACGTGCTGCCCACACTGTGGTTCCGCAACACATGGTCGTGGGGTCTGGACGATCGCAAGCCGAGCATCGAGGCGGCCGACGGCACATTGGTCGCCAGCCATCACCGGATCGGCAGCATGACGCTCACCGGCGATGGTGAGCCGCGCCTGCTGTTCTGCGACAACGAATCCAACTCTCGGCGCCTGTGGAACACCGACGGCCCGGCCTTTCCCAAGGATGGGATCAACGACCACGTCGTGCGCGGCGACGACACGATCAATCCGGACAACCGCGGCACGAAGGCTGCGCTGTGGTACCAGATCGAGGTCGACGCCGGTGCCACTCACGAGCTGACCGTTCGCCTCGCCCCAAGCGACGCGACGAGGCGCATCCCGGCGACGACCGTGTTGGCCGATCGGAAGGCCGAGGCCGACGAGTTCTATGCCGCGCTGACTCCACCGACCGCTACCGCGGATGAGGCAGTCGTGATGCGCCAGGCGCTCGGCGGCATGTTGTGGTCGAAGCAGTTCTTCCACTACGACGTCGCCCGCTGGCTCGACGGCGACCCTGGGCGACCGGCACCCCCCGCCGGTCGCCTCCACGGTCGCAACTCGGCCTGGCGGCACCTCAACAACCACGACGTGATCTCGATGCCCGACAAGTGGGAGTACCCGTGGTACGCGGCATGGGACCTCGCCTTCCACACGGTGGCGCTGGCCCATGTCGACGCCGAGTTCGCCAAGGAGCAACTCATCCTGATGTGCCGCGAGTGGTACATGCATCCGAACGGTCAGCTTCCCGCCTACGAATGGGCCTTCGGTGATGTCAACCCGCCGGTTCACGCTTGGGCGGCGATGCAGGTGTTCGAGATCGACGGAGGCACTGACTACGAGTTCCTCGAACGGATCATGCACAAGCTGCTGCTCAACTTCACCTGGTGGGTCAACCGCAAGGACGCCGACGGCAACAACATCTTCTCTGGGGGCTTCCTCGGTCTCGACAACATCGGGCCGATCGACCGTTCCGCCCCGCTGCCCATCGACGGCACGCTCGAACAGTCGGACGGCACGTCGTGGATGGCGATGTACTGCCTCGACCTCCTGGAGATCTCGCTGACGTTGGCTCGCCACGATCGGACCTATGAGGACCTGGCGACGAAGTTCTTCGAGCACTTCGCCCTGATCGCCGAAGCGATGTACCGCCGTGGACTGTGGGACGAGGAAGACGGCTTCTACTACGACGTGCTGGCCACTCCGCACGGCGAGCGCATCCCGCTCAAGGTCCGTTCGATGGTCGGGCTGCTCCCCCTGGCAGCGACCACGACGCTCGGTCGAGAGACGCTCGACAAGCTGTCGGAGTTCGCGGCCCGCACGGAATGGTTCATCGAGAACCGGCCGGACTACGGCGACCTCTTCCACCTGCACGAACGTGAAGGCCGCGAAGGTCAGCTGCTGGCGATCGTCTCCCCCGACCGGTTGCGGCGCGTGCTGCGTTGGCTGCTCGACGAGAGCGAGTTCCTGTCGCCGTACGGCGTGCGCGCCTTGTCGGCGGCGCACCGTGAACACCCCTTCTCCGTCGATCTGGGCGGGATGACCTACACGGTCGACTACGCGCCCGGCGAGTCCACGACCGGCCTGTTCGGTGGCAACTCGAACTGGCGCGGGCCGATCTGGTTCCCCGTCAACTACATCGTCATCGAAGCCATTCGTCGATTCGCCCGGTTCTTCGGCGACGACTACCTCGTCGAGTACCCGACCGGGTCCGGCCAGGAAACGACACTCACGCAGGTGGCCGACGCGCTCGGCCGCC
>DATBKA010000560.1:0-7389 GCA_036556105.1 Ilumatobacteraceae bacterium
CGATGTCTTCACGACCGCGACTTCGGTCGTGTCGGTCGTACTCCGGAGTCGCGCTCCCGCTTTCACTGCGACCATCAGAACATCGACCTCACGCGGCCGACTTCTCGAGGATGTGCACACCGCACGCGGAGCCGAGACCGATCACGTGGGCGAGGCCGACACGCGCGCCTTCGATCTGCCGGTCGCCGGCTTCGCCGCGCAGGTGGTGGCAGACCTCCCAGATGTTCGCGATGCCGGTGGCGGCGATGGGATGACCCTTCGACTGCAGACCACCCGACACGTCCACCGGCTTCTTGCCGTCGCGCCACGGCGCGCCCGAGTTGAAGAAGTCGACGGCGCCGCCTTCCTCGCACAGCATGAGGTTGTCGTAGTGGACGAGCTCCGCGGTGGCGAAGCAATCGTGCAGCTCGACCAGGTCGAGATCGTCCGGGCCGACGCCGGCTTGCTCGTAGGCCTGGCGCGCCGCGTTGCGCGTCAGCGTGTTGACGTTCGGCAGCACCTGGCACGCTTCCTCGTACGGATCGGTGGTGAGGATCGAAGCGCTGACCTTGACGGCACGACGCTGCTGCTCCAGCGATAGCTTCTTGAGGGTCGCCCCGTTGGTCACGACCGCGGCAGCCGCGCCGTCACAGTTGGCCGAGCACATCGGCCGCGTGTTGGGATAGGCGATCATGACGTCGTTCATGATCTGATCCAGCGTCATCGCCTTGCTGTATGCGGCGAGTGGGTTGAGCGTCGAGTGACTGTGGTTCTTCTCACTGATGCGGGCGAACAGCTCGAAGCTCGTACCGCCGTAGCGATGGCCGTACTCCATCCCGATCTGGGCGAACACGCCGGGCATCGTCTCGGTACCGATGCGACCATCGACTGCGGCGACCGCGCCGAGCCGGCCATGCCGCGTCCATTCGCCGCCACTCTCGGCTCGGCTGCCACCGCCGAGCAAACCTGCTCCGGCGAGCTTCTCGACGCCGACCGCCAGGCCCATGTCGACCTCGCCGGCCTTGACCGCCATGATCGCCGTGCGCAGGGCCGTGGCACCGGTGGCACAGGCGTTGGCAACGTTGTAGGCCGGGATCCCGGTCTGGCCGACCTGCTTCTGCAGCTCTTGGGCGATGCTGCCGCGACCCATCAGATTCCCCGCCGCCATCACGCCGATGTCGCCCATCGTGACGCCTCCGTCGGCCAGCGCGCCCCTGATCGCCTCCGCACCGAGATCGACGATGTCCTTGTCGAGGTGCTTGCCGAACTTGGTCATGTGGATCCCGAGGATCCACATCTCGTCGCTGTTGCTCATGATCTCGCTCCCCTTCCCGGCTCGGTCACGCCGGTTCGAACGCGTAGTTGATGGCCTCGACGCCGTGCTCGTCCACGCCAACGGATCGCGTCGTCAAGGTGACGCGCATGCCGAGGGTGACGTGCTCGGGATCGGGAGGGCAGTTGACGATGTTGCCGCGGACGCTCGTTCCCGCGCAGTCGACGATCGCGGCGACGAAAGGCACCTCGACGCCAGGCGCAGCAAAGGCGACGATCGTGAAGGCACGCACCTCACCCTCCGAGGCGATGCGCACCGTGGTGAACTCGGTGCCGAAGCATGCCGCGCAGGCGTTGCGCCGGTCGAAGAACCGGGCCCCACACTGCGAGCACTCGCTGGCAACCAGGTGCGGATCACCCGGATCGAGCACCAGGTACTCGACGAACGGGATCTGGGTCACGGTGGACACGGTCCTCCTCGGGTCACGCCGGGAAGCGGCTGGGCGTGACCATAGCGCCGGCGGTTGGCGATCAGAGAGCTGTACTTTTCGTATATTCCTTTTCTATATGTAGATATCGTTATATAGTCCTCGAATGGTCGCCGACGAGTTCGGGCGTGTCACGCTCCCCCTGGAAACGCTGCTGCAGGTGCTCTGGGCGCTGGACGAGGAAACCCGGTTGCGGATCGTCGCCTTGCTGCAGCACGGCGAGCTCACCGTCACCGACCTGACCGACATCCTCGGCCAATCGCAACCGCGCATCTCCCGTCACCTCAAGCTGCTGGGCGATGCCGGCGTGGTCGACAAGCACCGTGAAGGCACGTGGGCGTTCTTCGACCTGGTCACCGACGGTCCGATCGGCGAGCTCGTCGCTCAGGTGCTGGCGATGACAGACCCCCACGACGGCCGAGTCGCCGCCGATCTCGATCGGCTCGGTGTCGTACGCAGCCGGCGCGCCGCCTCCGCACAGGAGTACTTCGCCGGAATCGCCCCGCGGTGGGACGAGGAGCGATCGCTGCACGCATCCGACGCAGTCGTCGAGCAAGCGATCGTCGACGCGATCGGTTCGGCGCCGTACACGTCGATGCTCGACGTCGGCACCGGGACCGGGCGGATGCTGCAACTGCTGGGCGGGCGAGCTGAACGAGCGGTTGGTCTCGACAGCAGCCACTCGATGCTCGCCGTCGCTCGCGCCAACCTCGAGCGAGCCGAGATGCGCGGCATCGATCTTCGCCAGGGCGACATCTACAGTCCGCCGTTCGCCGTCGATTCGTTCGACCTGATCGTGATCCATCAGGTTCTGCACTTCCTCGACGAGCCGGCGCTGGCGATACGCGCCGTGGCGCGACTGCTGACGAAAGGCGGCCGGCTGCTGATCGTCGACTTTGCTCCGCATTCCCTCGAGTTCCTGCGCACGGATCACGCTCACCTTCGCCTCGGCTTCCGCACCGACACCGTCGCCGGCTGGCTGGAACAGGCCGGCCTCGATGTGCCCTCGACACTGACCATCGAGCCGCCGGACCACGGGACGCAGGATGAAGCCGACAGCGAACGGCTGACGGTGTCGCTGTGGCTCGCCCGCGACCGGCGCCACTCGTTGTTCGCCGCCGAGACGAACAGGATCGAACGACCGTGACGCTCTCCGTCTCGTTCGAGGTCTTCCCACCCAAGTCGGCCGACGGCATCGATGCCCTGCGCACGACGGTGTCACGACTGGGCGATGTCGGTCCGTCGTTCGTGTCAGTCACCTACGGCGCCGGGGGCTCGGACCGGGAGCGGTCGTTCGCGGCGATCGATGCGGTTCGCGCCACCGGTGTCGAAGTCGCCGGTCACCTCACGTGCGTCGGCCAATCGCGACACGAGGTCAACGACGTCATCGACCGCTACGCCGCGCTCGGAGTCGCCCAGATCGTCGCCCTGCGCGGCGATCCGCCCGGCGGCATCGACGGCGCGTACACGCCACACGCCGACGGTCACCGGCGCACCGCCGACCTCGTCCATGCGATCAAGTTGCGCGGCAACTTCGCCGTGTCTGTGTCGGCGTACCCGGAGGGCCATCCGGAATCACCGACCGATGATCACGACCTCGACGTGCTCGCCGACAAGGTGGCCGCCGGTGCCGACAAGGCCATCACCCAGATGTTCTTCGACAACGATCATTACCTCCGCCTTCGTGACAGGGCACACGCCCGCGGCATCGACATCCCGATCGTCCCCGGCATCTTTCCGATCCACTGCATCGACACGGTGTCCCGCTTCGCCCAACGCTGCGGGGCATCGATGCCTGCATCGGTCGCCGACCGCTTCCTCGCCTCGACAACAGACGGCGACAGGCATGCCGTCGCCGCCGAGCTCGCCGCCGAACAGATCGCCGAGCTTGCCGACCACGGCGTCGACCAGTTCCACATCTACACGCTGAATCGCGCCGACCTGGCGCTCGAGGTCTGCGCCCACCTCGACGTCTCCGCGCCGGCGGCCGCGGCTCCGGCCAGTCGGTAGCGACCTCGCCCGGACGGAAGCGGGGCACGAGGCCAGCTTCACTCGCGGCGACGAGGCGACGACGGGGAGTGACGGCTGGCACGTATCTCACCACCCGTCGTGCAGTTCCCTTGGGACAGGAACCGTGTCGAAAGGGGGGGTTGCAGATGTCCATCACGGCAGCTCCAGAGAGCATCGTTGGGGTCGGCGCGGCGCAGCCGCATCCCCCCGCAGCCAGCTCACCTGATCGGCGCGGCGCGCCGATCTTGATCTTTGCGCCTGGCCTCGGCCAATACCCGGCCAACACCGCCGACGGCGTCGCTGAGGTGATCGCCGGCGTGCTCGATCGTGAACGGCTCGGAGCCAAGTTCGCGTGCATCCGTGACGCCGCCGTCACCGCACCGGCCGGCCTGAAGCTCGGCAAGACGATCGTCGACGACCACGGCCGGGAGACGCTGCACGTCTTCGAGCTCGACTACAAGGGTCGGCTCGACTGGCCGGCCAGCCGCACCGGCGCGCCGACCACGCCGGGAGCCCTGATGTCGTCGCTGTACGCGATCCACGGCTTCAGCATGCTGCTTCGAGCGACGCGACGTGGCGCCAAGTCGAGGATGGCCAAGCTGCAGCTGGTGATGGGGTTCGCGGTGGTCGGCATCTTGATCTTCGCGGCGACGATCGCGGTCCTGTCCAGCCTGGCGACCGCCGATGTCCCGTTGCCGGCGATCGTGCGCTCGCGATTCGACGGCGAGGCGCGCGTCTGGGCGCTGGCGACGACAGGCGGCGTGATGGCGACGTGGGCGGCGACGCGCAGCAAGCTGCTGGCGATCGCCTCCACTGCCCGGCAGAACATCCGCTACCTCGACGACGATCGCTATCGCGACACGATTGCGATGACGATCGACGAGGCCGTGAACGGCTTGCGCGACGGCGGCTGGAATGGCGACATCCACCTGCTCGGCTACAGCTTCGGAAGCCTGGTCGTTCTGGACGCCCTGTTCCCGAAGCACTCGAGCGGCCGCAACGCCGACACGCTGCGCTCCGTCCGATCGGTGTCGACGATCGGCTGCCCCGTCGACGCGGTGCGACTCGTCCGCCCCGACTACCTCGATCACCGCGACGCCCGCGTCGGCAAGATCGCCTGGCGCAACGTGTTCATCCCCGCCGACGTGTTCGGCTCGAACTTCATGGACGGTGACGACGCGGCAGCGCTCTCGACCGTGCCGATCGGCGGCGTGGTCCCGGCATCGACGCAGTACTTGGACGAACGCCTCGACCTGTGGCAGATCCTCAAGATCAAGGGATTGCGCACGCACAGCGGCTACTGGGGCGACAAGGACGAAGCGAGCTGCTTCGATCGTCTCGTCGGCGAGTGGTGCACGACTCGGCAGGCGCGTCCGCGACACGCGTGACCGAACACGGCACGTCGACGGACCCAGGCTGCGCCAGTCAGTGTCAACGCATGGGTGCACAAGGCCCTTTTCCCTTGCCCCCGCGGGCGCTAGAACACACATAGCGATTCCGAGCTCGAAGGGAGCACCCATGGGATTCCTCGACAAGGCCAAACAGAAGGCGACCCATCTGGCCGAACAGGCCAAGGACAAGATCGACGACGTCAAGGAGAAGCGCAAGGCAGACGATCTGCTCGACGACTTGGGCCGGATCGTGTACCGGCAGCGCACAGAGCGCGGCACCGATGAGGACGAGGCCGAGATCACCCGTCTGGTCGGCGAGCTGCGCGCCTTGGAGGATGAGGGAACGGCGATCATCGCTGCCGCTGAGGCTGCGCCCGCCGACGGCCAGGCGTAGACATCAGCACCAACGCCCGTCGGCTGTTCGACGTAGCACCCGATCAATACGTCGCCGAACGCACGCGCCTGGTCAAACAGGCGCGTGCCGATCGCGATCGTGATCTCGCCGCGTTCTACCAATCGTTGAAGAGCCCTTCGCGGTCGTTGTGGGCGGTGCTGGCGGGGGGCGACGACGCGGCGGCGGTGCACGACGTCATCGAGGCGACGAGCAAGGTGGCCGAGGTGCAAGCCGGTGGGGGCACCGGCAAAGCGGTGGCGACGGCAACCCAAGAGCGACGCAAGGCACTCGAGCATCTCGTCGATCACAGCGTGAAAGCGCTGGCGCGATGGGAATCCGGCGCCGAGACCAAGCGCGCCGAGATCCGCGGCATCATCGACCAGGTGTCGCGGCGGGCCGACCTCGCCGAGGCATGGATCGAAGGAACACTGCGCGAGCTGCCTGGCGACACGTTCGGGTTCGCCGCGTTCGAAGAACGCGACCTCTCTGCGCTCCCCGAGCGAGCGGTCACACCTAAGACGCCCAAGGCGCCGCGGACCTCGCCGCGAGCGCCGACTGGCGCGGCCGCGCCAACCGAGCCCAAGGCGACTGACCAACAACCGACCCGCACCGCGGAGCAACGCGCCGAACGTGCGCAGCTGGCCCGCCAGGCGAGGAAGGCCATCCGGGATGCCGCCCGCGACCTCGCTGCTGCGGAGCGCAAGCTCGAGTCGGCGCAGCGGGCAATGGACGAAGCCGCAGAGAACCTGCGCGCCGCCGAGGAGGCTCATGCCGAGGCGCAACAGCGCCATGAGTCGGCAACGGCGCAGCTGCGCGCCGCCGAGGCCGAGTGATGCTGCTGGATCGCCGGCAGAGCAGAGGGCTACCGTCCTGACGTGTCGTTCGTTCCGAACGCCGACGAGCTGCTCGGCAACAACGCCCGGTACGTCGAGACGTTCGCGGACCACGACCTCGCCTTGCGGCCCCGCCGCCAGCTCGCCATCGTCGCCTGCATGGACAGCCGGATGGACATCTTCCAGATGCTGGGCCTCGCCCACGGCGACGCGCACATCATCCGCAACGCAGGCGGCGTCGTCACCGACGACGTGATTCGATCACTGGTCCTCTCGCAACGCCTGCTGGGCACGCGCGAGATCCTTCTTCTGCACCACACCGACTGTGGATTGCAGAAGGTCACCGGCGACTCGCTGAAGGACGAGCTCGAAGCGGAGACAGGGATCCGCCCGGCGTGGGCACTGGAGACCTTCAAGGATCCGTACCAAGACGTGCGTCAGTCGATTCGCAGGCTGCAGGTCAGCCCGTTCATCGCCACCAAGGAGCACATCCGCGGTTTCGTCTACCGCGTCGAAGACGGGGTGCTCGACGAAGTCAAGCTCTGAGCGTCACAGCCCGAGCTTGGCTGCCATGCCGATCCGCTGCACCTTGCCTGTCGAGCCTTTGGGAAGCTCAGTGACGAACAGGATCCGTCGCGGCACCTTGAACGCGGCGACTTGTTCCGAGACGAAGGCGCGCAGATCGGCTTCGCTGGCCTCCTGACCCTCGGCGAGCACGACCGCGGCACCGACCTCCTCACCGAGCTTGTCGTGAGGGATGGCGAACGTGACCGCTTCGGCGACCGCGGGGTGGCGCAGCAGCACGTCGTCGACTTCGATCGGCGAGATCTTCTCGCCGCCGCGGTTGATCTGCTCCTTCAGGCGCCCGGTGAGGAACAGGTATCCGTCGGGGTCGAGCATGCCCTCGTCGCCGGTGCGGAACCAGCCGGCGGTGAAGGCGGCGGCGTTGGCGGCGGGATTGCTCTCGTACCCGTCGACCACGGTCTCGCCGCGGATGGCGACTTCGCCCCGTTGGCCCGGTG
>DATBKA010000561.1:0-3382 GCA_036556105.1 Ilumatobacteraceae bacterium
CGCGCCTGCTGCACGTCGTCGCCCACGGCGCACCGACCGAGCTGTACGTCGAGCGAGATCCCGACGAGGCGCGCCGCCTGTTGGGGGTGCCGCGCGGCGTGCCGGTGATGTCGACGTTCGGGCTGCTCTCCGAAGGCAAGGGGATCGAGCTGGCGCTGCAGGCAATGGCCTTGCTCAAGGACGAACATCCCCGGCTCCACTACATCGTCGCCGGGCGCACCCATCCCGAGGTCGTCAAGCGCGACGGTGAGCGGTACCGACTCGGGCTCCAGGCGGCGGTGGTGGATCTCGGTCTCGCCGATCGCGTCACGTTCCTCGATCGCTTCCTCGAGCTCGACGAGCTGGCGGCGTTGCTGGCGATCTCCGACGTGGTGTGCACGCCGTACCGCGGCGAGGCCCAGAGCGTGTCGGGGGTCTTGACCTTTGCGCTGGCTGCGGGATGTGCCGTTGCGTCCACTCCATACCGTTATGCGCGCGACGTGCTGGCCGACGGGGCGGGGTTGATCGTCGACTTCGGCGACGACGAAGGCTTGGCCGGCGCGATCCACGATCTGCTCGATGGTCCCACCGGAACGCGCGCCCGCGCTGCGGCGCGGCGGATGTCGGCGTCGATGGCGTGGCCGACCGTCGGTGCGGCACTTCGTTCGGTGCTGACGACGGCGCGGCGCAGCACGATGCCCATCCCCGACACCGCCGTCTCGACGAGTCCGGCGCGCCGGGCGCCGTCACCGGACACCGAGGTTGGCACGACGCATCTGCGGATGTTGTGCGACGACACGGCGATCCTGCAGCACGCGCACTACAACGTGCCTCGGGTGGAGGACGGGTACTGCGTCGATGACGCGGCGCGCATGTTGCCGCTCGCCGCGCATCTCTTCGCCGCGACCGATGACGAGACATGGCACGTGACGGTCGGGCGCCTGCTCGCGTTCGTGCGCGCCGCGGTCGGCGACAGCCACGGGTTGATGCACAACTTCATGGGCTGGGATCGGCGTTGGCTCGATGAACCTCACCCGGGAGACCATGTCGGGCGGACGATCTGGGGGCTCGGCGAGCTGATCGCCGCGGAGGGCTCGTTCAGCGCCGAGGCTCGTGAGTTGATGGATCAGCTGGCTCCCGCGGTCTCGCCGGCGTGGCCGTCGAAGACGATCGCTTACGCATCTCTCGGCCTCGCCGCCGCGGCGAGCGTCGACCCTGCCCGTTACGACGACCTCGAGCGAGTCGCAACGACGCTGCGGGACTGGGTGCCTGGCCACCGTTCGAGTTGGCGCTGGTGCGAACCTCGCCTCACGTACGACAACGCGCGGCTGCCGGAGGCGCTGCTCCGGGTCGGGCATCGGCTGCAGGACGACAGCCTCGTCGAGCGCGGCGCTGTCTTGCTGCAGTGGCTGGAGCGACTGTGCAGGCGCGGCGACTTCTACCGGTTTCCTGGCCATCGGGGTCTGGATCACGTCAGGCAACTGACCTGGTCGGGTGACGAGCAGCCTCTCGAGGCGACGGCGATGGCCGACGCCCACCACGCCTGGCTGGACCTCAGCGCGGATCCAGGGTCCGCGGCGGCGATCGAGCGGGCGTGGTCGTGGTTCCTCGGCAACAACCGCATCGGTGAGGTCGTCGCCGATGTCGCGGCCGGGGCCGGTTTCGACGGGCTCGGCTCCGGCTCGGTCAACAAGAACCGCGGCGCCGAGTCGACGATCGCCTTCCACCGCTGCTTCATCACGCGCTCTGCCGCTCGGGCGGCGTTCACGTCGGACGTGACCACATCCGACGAGGCCGTCGATGCGTAGCGCAGCGGGCGGAGAGGTTTCGATCGTCGAGGCTGCGGGTACCGCCCAGGCAAGAACGTGAAGGGCGAGGCCGGCCGGTCCCCACAGACGACCGTCGGCCTCGATCTTCACCGACGAGCCCCCGGGAACCGCGCCCCGGGGGCTCTTCGCGTTCAGCGCAAGCGGAGTCTCGCCGTCACGACCACGTTGCCGTCGTGGTTGTCGACGGTGACGTCCTCCGACAGTGACTTGACGATCGCCAAGCCGCGACCGCGCAGCGCCGTGGGATCGGCGGTCCGCCATTGATCCTGTGTTGGGGGCACCGTCCCTTTCGTCTTGTTGCGCACGGAGATGGCCACGTGATCGGTGTCGGCGCGCGTCACGTGGACTTGATAGACGCTGCCGGGCGACGCCTCGAGGGCGTTCGTCGCCAGCTCACTGACGATGAGCGCGGCACGTTCGAGCGTTGGTTGATCGGCGCCTGCCTCACGCAACCAGTGGAGCACCTCGCGCCGCGCCTCGCCGAGCGTGGCCGCCTCGCCTCGATAGCGCAGCTCGAGCATCGCGGCGGGATCAGACATGACGCCGGGCGTTGCTGATCACAGGCGGTGGCAGTGGGCTGAGCCACATATGGTCAAGCAGCTTAAGCGGCGACGACGCGTCGGACGGTGACCTGAGCGCGCTCAGATCACCAGCGAGGTTCCGCCGTCGACGATCAGCACATGGCCGGTGACGTACGCGCTGCGGATGAGACCGATCACCGCTTCGGCGCAGTCTCCTGGCGTTGCCGATCGATGCAAGGGACTGGTCGCGGCCACGGCGTCGTGCTGATCCTGCCACGCCGAGGTCCACGGGGTGTCGACGAGGCCCGGCGCGACCGCGTTGACGCGCACGGGTCCGCAGGCCTTGGCGAGCAGTGGAGTCAGGTGGTTGAGCGCGGCTTTGGACATCGCGTAGGCGATCGACGAGCCGAGTGGGCGAACGCCGGCGATCGACGTCACGGTGACGACATTGCCGTCGGCCGACTTGCGGAGGTGTGGCATCGCCGCCTTCGTCAGCCACCAGGTTCCGAACACGTTGACTTCGAACGTGCGCCGGAAGATCTCGTCGGTGAGGGCATCGAGATCGTGATGGGCGACACGCGTGGTCCATCCCGCATTGTTGACGAGGATGTCGATGCCGCCGAACCGCTCGACCGTGGAGGCGATCAGCTGGTGACCTTGGTCTTGGTCGCTGATGTCGGCGCGGACGTACAGCGATTCACCCGGCAACGAGTCGGCCACGGCGCGCCCGGCTTCGACCGACGAGGCCGAGTTGACGACGACGTTGGCACCGAGGTCGGCCAGCCGCCGAGCGGTTGCTTCACCGATGCCGCTCGACGAGCCGGTGACGATCGCCACCTTTCCGTCGAGGCGGTCTGCCTGCGCTGCCTGCTCTGTCTGCTCCGCCTGCATGGCGCTCCTCACCTGTGACATCCGAAACGAATCACACGCATCATGTCTCACGGGTCACCCCATCGGGGTACTGTCGTGACGTCATGAACGAACATCTCAGCGACATCCAGACTCTGCGCAGCAACGCTCGCGCCCACATCGAGCACGGCCCGTTGACCGAGG
>DATBKA010000562.1:0-2024 GCA_036556105.1 Ilumatobacteraceae bacterium
ACGGCGGTGATCGAGGGCAAGGCGCCGCGGGTCGGGCGCGACGTCGAGTTGGGCCTGGCGATGGGTTCCAAGCGACTCGGTTCGAAGGGCGTCGAACTGCACGACGTGTCACTGGCGTGGTCCCCAGACGAGGTGCTGATCGATCCGTGCTCGTTCACGCTCGAGCCGGGCGATCGGATTGGTGTCGTCGGCCCGAACGGTGCCGGCAAGTCGACCCTGCTCGACCTCATCGCCGGACGGCTGGCGCCGACCAGCGGCCGCATCGAGCGCGGCGCGACCGTGCAGATCGGCTACTACGACCAGCTGGGACGAAACCTCGACCTGACGCAACGAGTTCGCGAGGCGGTCGCCGGCGACAAGGGTGAGCCGTCGCTGGCCGATCTGTCGTTGATGCGCCGGTTCTGGTTCGACGGCGACGCCCAGTTCGCGCCGATCGGCACGTTGAGCGGTGGCGAGCGGCGGAGGTTGCAGCTGTTGCTCACGCTCGTCGAGCAGCCGAACGTGTTGCTGCTCGACGAACCGACCAACGATCTCGATCTCGACACGTTGCGGGCGATGGAGGACTTCCTCGACGACTGGCCGGGCATCGTCGTCTCGGTCAGCCATGACCGGGCCTTCCTCGACCGCGTCACCGAGGAGTTGCTCGCCCTCGACGGACGCGGTGGCGCGCGCTGGGTGCGCGGGGGAGTCGCCGCATGGCTCGCCGAACGCGCCGCAGTCGCTGCATCGAGTGCGCCGGCGAACGTCGTCGTGGCGACCACGAAAACGGCGGCCAAGCGACGGAGCCCGTCGACCGTGCGCCGCTTGCTGGCCCAAGCGGAGCGCGAACTCACCGCCGCTGTGGTCGCTCGCGACGAACTGGTGACTGCACTGGAGTCGGTGACGGCGCACACGCAACTGGCCACGCTCGGCGAGCGGTTGACGACGGCGCAGGAGGCCGTCTCCGCAGCCGAGGAGGCCTGGCTGGCCCTGGCCACAGAGGCAGAGGACCTGGGCCTATAGCAGGGCTTGCATGATCGCCACGTCGAGCCACTTGTTGAACTTGCGACCGACCTCGCGCTCGATGCCGACCAGCTCGAAGCCGCACGACTTGTGCAAGGCGATCGAGGCGTCGCTGGCGGCGGTGATCCTGGCGAACACGGCGTGAAAGCCGGAGGCAGCAGCGATGCGCAACAGCTCGGACACGATCAGCTTGCCGATCCCCTCGCCGTGGCGGTCGCGGCGGACGTACACCGAGTCTTCGACACTGGTGCGGTATGCGGCGCGCTCCTTGTACGGCGAGAGTGAGCCAAACCCCACTACCTCGCCGCGAACGTCGTCGGGGTCGACGGCGACGACCGCGGCGAAGGCGCCATTGCGGTCGGCGATCCAGCGTTGCTGATCCTCCAGTGAGCGGGGCACGAGGTCGAACGTGGCTGTGGTGCCGGTGACCTCGTGGTTGTAGATCTGGCGGATCTGTTCTGCGTCGCCGAGCGACGCCAGGCGCAACGTGATCGAGTCGGTCCGGCCCTGTCCCACGGCGACGATGGTAGTGGCGGCGGGTCTGCACCTCCCGGGGCGATTTCCCCGTGGTAGATGCTCTGTGCAGGGCGCTATGCTTCTCGGCTGGCCTGCGGCTGGAAGCCGCGCGCCAGCGATCGCCCTTTTAGCTCAGTCGGTAGAGCAACGCCATGGTAAGGCGTAGGTCGTGGGTTCGATTCCCACAGAGGGCTCGACCAAACGGTCCGCCTGCCTTCGGGACGACGAACCGGTCGGCAAGGCCCTGGCGGCGTAGCTCAGTTGGTCAGAGCATCCGGCTCATAATCGGAAGGTCATCGGTTCGATCCCGATCGCCGCTACCAGTCACAGCATCCATCCCACCTCATCAGGAGACGGCCAAGAGCCATGAGCAAGGCGAAGTTCGAGCGCAACAAGCCGCACGTGAACATTGGGACGATGGGTCATATCGATCACGGGAAGACGACGTTGACGGCGGCCATCACGAAGACGTTGGCCGAGCAGGGGCTGGCGGATTACACGCCGTT
>DATBKA010000563.1:0-4743 GCA_036556105.1 Ilumatobacteraceae bacterium
CGAGATGTTCGATCGCATCGACGTCGACGAGCTCGCTCGCGACGCGGCGCGGCAGGCGCTGGTCAAGCTCACCGCTCGTCCGGCGCCGAGCGGCACGATGCCGGTCGTGATCAAGCGCGGCAGCGGCGGCGTCCTGTTCCACGAAGCATGCGGCCACGGCCTCGAGGCCGACCTGATCGCCAAGGGTGGCAGCGTGTACCGGGGCAAGCAAGGCGAGCTCGTCGCCGCGCCGATGGTGACGCTGGTCGACGACGGCACGATGAGCGGGGAGTGGGGCGCCATCGGCATCGACGACGAGGGCCACCCCAGCCAGTACAACGTGCTGATCCAGAACGGGGTGCTCACCGACTACATGTGGGACTACCTCCGGGCCCGCAAGGAAGGTCGCCCGCAGTCCGGCAACGGGCGCCGGCAGAGCTACATGCACCTCCCGATGGTGAGGATGACCAACACGTTCGTGCTCGACGGTCAGGAAGACCCTGACGACATCGTCCGCGACACCGAGCACGGGGTGTTCGTCGCCCAACTCGGCGGCGGCAGCGTCAACACGGCGACCGGTGATTTCGTGTTCGGGATGACCGAGGCCTACCTCATCGAGAACGGGCAGATCACCGAGCCGTTGCGCGAGGGCAACCTGATGGGCAACGGCCCGCAGGTGCTGCGCGACATCGACCTGCTCGGCAACGACTTCGCCATGGGCAACCCGGGCACGTGTGGCAAGGATGGCCAAGGCGTGCCCGTCGGTGACGGCCAGCCGACCTTGCGAGTCAAGGCGCTGACGATCGGCGGCACGGCAGCATGACGGGGTTGTTGGAGCTTGCTGATCGGGTCGTGGCGATGGCTCGCCCCGGTGAGCACATCGAGGCCTACGTTTCTCGCGAGTCGGAGACCGACGTGCGCATCTACGAGGGCGAGGTCGAGCACTTCGTGTCGGCGCAGACGGAAGGCGTGGGCATCCGCGTGATCCGCGACGGTCGCACCGGTTTCGCCTACGCCGGTGTGCTCGACGAGAGCTCCGTCGCCGAGGTGCTGGCCGAAGCGCGCGACAACGTCGAGTTCGGGACGCGCGACGAATGGGCCGGTCTCGCCGAGCCGGACGGTGTTGAGGTCATCGAACAGGACCTGTGGAGCGACGCGCTCGCTGACTACCCGACCGACGCGAAGATCGCCTTGGCGAAGGAGCTCGAGCGGTTGACGCTCGGCATCGATCGGCGCGTGCGCGTCGACGACGCCAACTACTCCGATGCCGCGGCCGAGTCCGCAGTGGCGACGACGACCGGAATCCGCCGCAGTGGTCGCGAGAACGGCTGCTACGTGTACGTCAGCACGCTTGCCGACGATGGCGACGAGACCCAGACCGGTTTCGGGTTCAGCGTCGGTCGCTCCCCGGCCGAGTTCGATCTCGCCAAGGCTGCTGGCGAGGCCAGTGATCGGGCGACTCGCCTCCTCGGCGCCACGAAGCCGGCCACCAAGCGCACCACGGTCGTGCTCGACCCGTACGTCACGGCCAGCCTGCTCGGCATCATCTCCAGCACGCTGAACGGCGAGAGCGTGGCCAAGGGGCGCAGCCTGTTCAAGGACCGTCTCGGTGAGAACGTCGCCAATCCGATCGTCACGCTGATCGACGACCCGACCAACCCGCAGGCGTACACGGCCACCGACATCGACGGAGAAGGTCTGGCGGCGCGTCGCAACGTGTTGATCGACGGCGGTGTGTTGCGTCAGTTCGTCCACTCGTCGTACTCGGCGCGCCGCGTCGGTTCCGTCAGCACCGGCAACGCGGTGCGCGGCGGGTTCAAGTCGACGCCTGGTGTCGGTTGCCTTGCGCTCCAGCTCAAGCCGGGCGAGCGCGACCAACACGCACTGATTGCCGACATCGACGACGGCGTTCTCGTGCAATCGGTCACCGGATTGCACTCTGGCGTGAATCCGATCAGTGGCGACTTCTCCGCCGGCGCGTCCGGCCTGGCGATCGCCAACGGTCAGCTCGGCGGGCCGATCCGCGAGTTCACCATCGCCTCGACGCTGCAGCGGATGTTGCTCGACGTCGTCGAGATCGGCAACGACGTCGATTGGTTGCCGATGCGTGCCGCCGGAGTCACGTTGGTGATCCGCGACATGACCTTGAGCGGCGCCTAGCTACTGAACGCGTAGGGCAGCGCTTCGGCGAGGCTCCGGCAGCGCAGCCCGTACGACGCGGCCAACGTCGTGTCCAGCTCGACATATGTGGGGCGGACCATCCCCGCCATCGCCAGGGTCGTGGTGCGGACCATTCGCGAGTCGAAGCCCATCCAGCGGGCGAACGTCTCGGCCAACCGAGCGCGGCTGACGCACTCCGGCCCGGCGACGTTGAGCGGTCCGTGGATGTCGGGCCGGCTGGCAAGCGAGCTCAGCGCGGCGGCGACATCGGCGGCGTGCGCCGGACAGCGGAACTCGTCGGTGAAGAAGGCCATGCTCGAGGCGCCCTTGAGCGCTCGCTCGACGTCGATCTGGATCGGTGCCGGGATGGTGGTGCCGTACAGCAGCGAGGTGCGGACGATGACCGCGCTCGGGCATTCGGCGGCGACGACTCGCTCCGCTTCCATCGCCAGCACGCCTTGATCGGTGATCGGGAACGGCGTGTCTCGCTCGCGATACGGCATCGACCGTCCCGGAAAGATCGCATCGGTGCTGACCGTGACGAGGTGGGCGTTGGAGGCCGCGGCGGCCTCGGCGACGTGGCGAGCTCCATCGACGATGGTTCGTCGGTCGCCGCGACGAAAGGCGAGATGGACGATCGCGTTCGGGCTCCACGTGCGGATCTCCTCGATGACGCGGTCGCGCTGACGGACGTCGATCATCGCCAACGGCGGAGCGAACAGCTCCCAGTCGTCGGCTTCGGAGGCCATCACGAGGTGGCGGCCGAGGAACCCGGAGGCGCCGGTGATGAGCATGAACCGCTTGCGGCGTGGCCTCCAGCGCACACGGGCGAGCCTACGCGCCGGTACGGTTGCAACTTGTGCCTGCTCCTCGCCCAGCCGCCGTCGAGCGTCATCCGCATCTCGCCGGCGAGTTGCCGCGCGGGTGGGTCCGTGTCGACATGCACAGCCACACGATGTGGAGCGGTGACTCGACGACGACGCCTGAGGAGTTGGCCACGGCGATCACCGAGTCGGGGATCGACGTGCTGTGCATCACCGATCACAACGCGACCAAGGGGGCGCGTGAGCTCGTCGATCGGCTGCCCTGCCGCGTGATCGTCGGTGAAGAGCTGCGCACGTCCGCCGGCGAGGTGATCGGCCTGTTCCTCACCGAGCACATCCCGGCCGGCACTGAACCGCGTGCCGCGGCGGCAGCGATCCGCGACCAAGGTGGCCTCGTCTACATCCCCCACCCCTTCGATCCCATGCGTCGCAACATCTCGGCCAAGGCACTCGACTCGTTGCTCGACGCCGGGCTCGTCGATGCCATCGAGGTGATCAACGCCAAGACCTCGTTGCGCAGTCTCAACGAACGCGCCGCCGCCATCGCCGCTCGGTACGACGTGGCGGCCGGTGCCGGCAGCGACGGGCATGTTCCCGACGCGCTCGGCGCCGCCTACGTGGAGATGCCCGACTTCGACGGGCCGGACGACTTTCTCGCCAAGCTGCGCCTCGGTCGGGTGGTCGGCCACCATTGGGACGAGCCGCGACCGTGGTCGTCTCGCGTGCTGCCCAGCATCACCAGCCACTAGAACTGCGCCCCGTGCCAATCAGCCACGCCATCATCCTCGGCCTCGTGCAGGGGCTCTCCGAGTTCCTGCCCATCTCCTCGAGTGGTCACCTGTTGCTCGTCCCGTGGCTGTTCGACTGGCACGACTTCGACAACACTGCGATCGAGAAGGCGTTCGACGTCGCCCTGCACCTCGGCACGCTCGCCGCAGTCGTCGGCTACTTCTGGAGAGATCTCGTGGTGTACGTGCGCGATGGGTTGCGCGCCGTGTTCCGGCGCGAGCGCCCGGTGACGATGGAAGGGCGTCTGGCGTGGTTGCTCGTGCTGTCGTCGATTCCCGCGGCCATCGTCGGCGCGCTGTTCGAGAGCACCATCGACGATCGCCTCGGCAAGCCGTGGATCATCGCCATCTCGCTCATCGCCTTCGGACTGTTGCTCGGGTTCACCGATCGCCGCCTCGGGCGCCGCGGCCTGCCCGACTACCAGGTTCCCGACGCCGTCAAGATCGGCCTCGCCCAGGTGCTGTCGCTGAACCCGGGCACGTCGCGCTCGGGCATCACGATCACGGCGGCCCGGGTGCAGGGATTCAGCCGCGATGCCGCGGCGCGGGCCAGCTTCCTGATGGCGATTCCGGTCACCACCGGCGCCGTCCTCTACAAGATGGCCAAGCTCGCCAAGGACGGCATCCCCCACGGGCTGGGTGGGCCGATGCTGGTCGGGATCGTCACCGCAGCCGTCGCCGGATGGCTCGCCGTGTGGGGCACGTTGCGGTTGATCCGCACGCGCAGCTTCACCCCGTTCGTCGTCTATCGCTGCGCGCTGGGGATCGCCGTGCTGCTCATCCTGTCCACGAACTGGCGCTGACCCGATCCTGCTCGCGCCCGATATCGGCGGCTCTTGCGAGGACATGAACGTGCAGTCGATTCATGTCCTCACACGAGTCGACGATCGGGTGTGGCGAACTCAGCTGACGCTGACGCCGAGGGCGTTGCCGACCAGGTAGGTGGCGCCGCACGCGATCAACAGGATCAACACTTGGCGGGTCGCGCTCCA
>DATBKA010000564.1:0-5077 GCA_036556105.1 Ilumatobacteraceae bacterium
GGCTTGCCGGGCGCACGGCGTCGGCGAAGGTCAACGCCGCCAGGACGCCGGCGCACATCAGCATCCACAGCTGACCCCAGATCAGCAAGCGTCGCTTGTCGAAGATGTCGGCCAGCGCGCCGGCCGGAATGCCGAAGAAGAGAACGGGCAGCATCGTCGCCGTCGGCACCAGAGCGACGAGGAACGCAGACGAATCGAGGTCGCCCATCAGCCAGGCGGAGCCGACGCTCTGCATCAGCGTGCCGATGTTCGAGGCCAGCTGAGCGATGAAGAACGCCTTGAAGACTGCGTGTCGAAGCGGTGTCCATGGCGACAGCGAAGCCTCTGGCTTGTCGTTGTCGGCCTCGCTCATCGCCCGCAACCCTACGCATCGGGTCGGCGGCGAATAAGGTTTGGTGAGATGAGTGCGGGACGCCGGCGATGTCGAGGCGCGGCTGGGCTCGTCCGACTCTGCTTGATAGCGATCGTCACCGCGTTGACCTACGTCACCGTCCCGACGATCTCCCGCGCCGCGTCGACCTCGACCACGGTCGAAGCACTGCTGATCGGTGACTCGGTGCTCGACGGGCTGTCCCGTCCCTACGGCACTGCGGGACGCGACAAGCTCGCGGCGCGGCACTCGATCATCGTCGACACGGCGGGATGCCGGCGGCTGATCATGACCAGCTGCCGTGTCCCTCCCAATCCGGCGCCGCCGAACGCGATCAGCGTGATGCGTACCCGGGCCGGTCAGTACAACCGCGCCCTGGTGATCGCCACGGGCTACAACGACGAGACGACGGGTCGGTTCGGGATCGACGCATCTGTCGAGGCGATCATGGCCGAGGCGCGCCAACAGGGCATCGATCACGTGATCTGGCTGACCTATCGTGAGGCCGGCACCGCCGGCAACATCCGTCGCTTCAAGGCGAGCAACAAGGTGTTGCGCAACCGGCACGATCGCGGCTTGCTCGTTGCCGACTGGGCGGTGCGCAGCGCGGCGCTGCCGGCGGATTGGTTCTCCACTGACGGGATCCACCTCGGTTCGGAAGCCGTCGAGGCGATGGCCGACCTGATCGGTGATGCTCTCGACCGCCTTCCCAAGCCGCGCCCGAAGCCGCCGTCATCGTCCTGCTCAGGCCGGGCCCGCGCGCGTCCGTGCTTGTCGTTGTCGAGCGCCGCGGACGCAGAGCTCAGGACACGACCAACTCAACATCGACGGGTGTTCCGCCGCCCGGCCCGTTGATCGGCACGATGTCCATCGGGCAGGCCGAAGCGATGGCGATCACGTCGACCTCGGCGCGGAACAACACGCTGTCGCCGGGAGCCGACACGGTCGGTTCGAACGTGATGTTGCCGTCCATGTCCCACGGGATGTTCATGAACAGGTTCAGTGGCGCCGGTACCGGCGCACTGCGACGAACACCGAGGGCGTCGAGCGCTTCGGCGAAGTTGGTGCAGCACGACCGATGGTCTGCCGGCGCGCCGAGTTGCGCATATCGGAACGGGTCGCACGCGGCGATCACGGTGTCGTGAACGCCCGGGCTGGTGTCCTCGACGAGCGTCAGGATCACCGACCGTTCCTCGTCCAACATCTCGTCGCCGGGTCGCGGCCGCAGGTTGCGCCAACGGATCCGTGAGTGCTGCATCGACATGGCGATCTCCGGCCGGTCGGCGCGCAGTGCCCAGAAGTCGACGACTTGCGTACCGTGGGTGTTGACGACGCGGATGGTGTCGCCGCGCCCGACGGCAACGGCTCTGGCATGGCTCCCGGGGACGACGATGCTGGTCATGGGACCTCCTTGGCGGTCGACGCAAACCTAGTTCGATGGTCGGATCGGAGCGCCCGGTGAGTCGCTGGTTAGATTCCAGAGCGATGGAATGCCTGCGCGAGACCGATGGTTTGGTGCCGTCCACGACGACACCGATGCTGCAACCGTGGGAGGTCTACGACCAAGACCTCTTCGACCTGGAGATGGTTCGCGTCTTCGGCCGATCGTGGTTGTGGCTCGGCGACACGGAAGACCTGCAGGCCCCCGGCGACTTCATCACCGGCCAGATCGGAACACAGCGAGTGATCGTCGTGCGCACCTCGAACGGCGAGATCAAGGGCTTCCTCAACAACTGCCGGCATCGCGCCTCGGGGCTGCTGTTCGAGCCGGCGGGGAACTGCGGTTCCTCGATGACCTGCCCGTATCACAACTGGGCGTACGATCTCGACGGGCACCTGATCGGTGTGCCGGATCGTGTGCGCATGTATCCCGACGGCCTCGACTTCGCCGAGTTCGGGCTCATCCCGATCCGCATCGAGGTCGCCTGGGACAAGCTGGTCTTCGGCTGCCTGTCCCATCGGGCACCGACCTTCCGTGAGTGGATCGCTCCGCTCGCCGAACGCTACGACCGCTATGGATTCGGCGACTTCACTCGGTACTACCGCGACCTCGACCAGGAATACCCGATCAACTGGAAGGCGTTCGCCGAGAACTCGAACGACGACTACCACGTGCGGTTCGTGCATCGCCGGTTGAACGACCAGCGACGGTCGATGGAGACGATCGTCCGCTTCGAGGGCCGCACGTGCAGCGGCTACAAACCCCATCCCGAGTCGCACGACCCGTCAGGCGGCCGGGTCGACCTCGACGACGAGGCGCGGCGCGGGCACTACGCCGACTTCATCTACCCCAACCTCACCCCGCTGCCGTACCCCACGGTCTTGGTGATGGTGCGCGCCGACCCGCTCGCGCCCGACCGGACGCGACTGTTCTCGCGGATCTACGGGCTCGGTCGCAGCATCGAGGAGCAAGAGGCAGACCTGCACAACCTGGAGCTCACCAACGGGGAGGACACGACGATGGTCACGGAACTGATGCGCAACCTGCGCTCGCCGTTCTTCCGCGTCGGTCCGCCCACCACGTGGGAGGGCCGCGCCGCGCACATCATGAAGTTGGTGCGCGCCGACGTTGCCACGCCGCTCGCCGCGGACGAGTTCACTGCATAGGCGCTCAGGAGGCGCTGCCGGCGCCCGTGTACGTGCCCTTGTCGCGCCACAGGCAGATCTCCGCGCCCCAGGGATCGCGGAATGCGGCGTAGCGGGCGTTGAACTCGTCCCATGGCTTCTCGTCCCACAGTACGGTGGCGCCCATCGAGACGGCGCGAGCCAAGTAGTCGGGCGGCTCGTCGACCATCACGTACACGCGAGGCACCGGGCCACTCATTGCCGCTTCGTCGCGATGAATGCCGAGGTTCGGTTTGACGCCGGGCAACACCTCGTGGAACTCGCCGGCGGGGCGACGATTGAACGTCCATCCGAACAGCTCCGCATAGAAGTTCGACATTGCCTCCGGGTCGGGACAGGGGAAGTCGACGAAGATCATCGGGTTAACGCGATCAGGCATGGGAATAACGTATTTGCATGAGCCCGCAGACCGCGCAGCCGAGCCCGTGGGTTCTCGCCACCGAACCGACCAGCCTCGGTGACCCGTCAGGTCTGGTCACGCTCGTCGATGGTCAGACGTTCTGCCTGTGCGGGCGATCCGGCGATTTCAGCACGAACCCGACCCATGGCGTGTTCTTCGCGGACATGCGCGTCCTCAGTCAAGCCCGCCTGCTGGTTGGTGGATCGCCGGTCGAATCGCTGGCGGTGAGTCTCACCGACGCCAGCGGCGCGACGTTCGTCGGCCGATCCATCCCGGCGAGTCACTCCGAGCAGCGTGTGCTCGTCGTGCGCCGCCGCCAGCTGGGGTCCGTGTGGCACGAGCAGATCGAGCTGCGCAACACCGGCATCGCGCCGGTGTCCATCGTCGTCGAGTTGGAAGTCGCAGCCGACTTCGCCGACGTCTTCGCGATCAAGGAGGGCCGTCCCAGCGTGCAGGGTGCCCAGTCGCTGGAGATCCGCGAGCACAGCCTGTTGTTCGGCTGGCGCCTCGACGACGTCCATCGCCAGGCGGAGCTGAGCGTCGACGGCCCGCCGGTGCAGGTGTCGCGCAGCGGCTTCGTCTGGAGCGTCAGCATCGAGCCGCACGCGGCGTGCGTTCTGCAACTCGACCTCACGGTCGCCCTTGGTGACTCGTGGATCGAACGACGCCATCACCATCCCAATCTCCCCAACGCGGCGAATCGCAACCAGGGCTGGCTGTCGTCCGTGCCCAAGCTGCGCACCTCCGATCGCAGCCTCAGCGCGGCCTACGACCGGTCGATCGAAGACATCGGCGCGCTGCGGCTGCACGACCCGACGGGGCGCCGCCGGCCCGTGATCGCCGCCGGCGCGCCGTGGTACATGACGCTGTTCGGCCGGGATGCGTTGATCAGCGCGTACATGGCACTGCCGATCGACCCGACGCTGGCGATCGGAGTGCTCGAGGCCTTGGGCGAGTTGCAAGGTCGGGTCGTCGATCCGCAGACCGAAGAGGAGCCGGGTCGAATCATGCACGAGACCCGCTATCTCGGCGTCGACGCACCGACGCTGACCGGTGGCAGCACGTACTACGGCTCGGCGGATGCGACCCCGCTGTACGTGCTGTTGCTCGGCGAGCTGAGCACGTGGGGGCTGAGCGAGGAGGCCTTGCGCGGCCTGCTCCCGTTTGCCGACCGGGCACTGGCGTGGATGGAGGAGTACGGCGACCGCGACGGCGACGGGTACATCGAGTACCAGAAGACGTCCGATCGGGGGTTGGCCAATCAGGGCTGGAAGGACTCGGCGGACGGGATCCGCTACCGCAGCGGTGTCGTCGCCGAAGCCCCGTTGGCGTTGTGCGAGGTTCAGGCGTACGCCTATGCCGCCTATCGGGCTCGCGAGGCGATCGCCATCCGGCTCGGCCAGGACGAGGTCGCCAAGCGACACAAGATGCTGGCCGAGTTGTTGATGGAGCGGTTCAACCGCGACTTCTGGATCGACGAGCACGGCTGGTACGCGGTCGCCCTCGGTCCGGACAAGCGGCCGGTCGACTCGCTGACCTCGAACATCGGTCACTGCCTGTGGACCGGGATCGTGCCACCGGAGCGCGCTCGACTGGTGGCCGATCGGCTGATGTCACCGCAGATGTGGAACGGCTGGGGCATTCGCACGCTGGCGATGGATGAAGAGGCGTACGACCCGATG
>DATBKA010000565.1:0-7196 GCA_036556105.1 Ilumatobacteraceae bacterium
TTCGACATCGACCGCACCGGTGCCCGACACCTCTCCTTCGGACACGGCATCCATCACTGCCTCGGCGCACCACTCGCCCGCCTCGAGGGGCGAGTCGCCCTCGGGACGCTGCTCGCCCGCTTCCCGCAACTGCGGCTGGCGGTCACCGACGACGAGCTGCGGTGGGGCCATGGCGACGGGCTCGTGCTACGCGGTCTCTCCGAGCTGCCCGTGATCCCGGGACCGGCGATGCCGCGACAGAGCTGACGGCCCGGGTCCAGCGGGCGCGCCCGAGTGGTAGTGTCGGTCCCCGCCGTCCCGGGGCACAGGGACGCGAACAGCCCTGGATTGGAAGGAATGGAGGACCCTATGTCCATGACCGGCACCCCAGTCGACAATGGCGTCAACGTCGAGGCATTGCTCGGGGCGCGTGAAGCCCTGACGGCGGCCCCCGAGGCCGCCCAGTTCAAGTGGCGGGCCAGTTGCACGTGGCGCAACGGCACCCACAGCACGTCGACCGTGGAGAGCTTCTTCGGCCTCGGCGAAGAGCAGAAGCACAAGCAGGCGTACGTCTTCGACGCCGATCACCCCGAGCTCTTCGCATCCGAAGACAACGGGGCGACACCGGTCGAATACGTACTGGTCGCCCTCGCCAGCTGCCTCACCGCTGGTGTCGCGGCAGTCGCTCAGAATCGGGAGATCCAGCTGCGCTCGGTGTCGGCAACGCTCGAAGGTGACATGGATGTCTCCGGCATTCTCGGAATCGACAGCGACATTCGCAACGGGTTCAGCGGCATCAAGGTGACCTACGACATCGACGCCGACGCGACCGCCGATGAGATCAAGGCGCTCGTCGCCCAGTCCCAGAAGCGTTCGGCGGTGTACGACATCATCACCAACCCGACGAACGTCACGGTCGAGGTTCGCTGATCATTCCCAGCACGGAGGGTGGGTTGTGACCCGGCAGACCACGACGGTCGTCATCGGCGCGGGTCACGCCGGTCTGGCGATGAGCCGCTGTCTGTCCCTTCGGTCCATCGACCACGTCTTGCTGGAGCGCGGTGAGGTCGCCAACACGTGGAAGACGGAGCGATGGAACTCACTCCGACTGCTCACACCGAACTGGCAGAGCCGGCTCCCCGACTACGCCTACGACGGGGACGATCCTGATTCGTTCATGACGATGCCCGAGGTCATCGCGTTCTTGGAGCGCTACGCCGCCTTCGTCGCCGCGCCGGTGCAGATCGGCACGACGGTCAGCCGGCTGCGCACGACGACGAGCGGCTACGAGGTCATCACCGACCAGGGCACATGGAGCGCGCCGACGGTCGTCGTCGCAACCGGGGCGTGCAATGTCGCGTCCGTGCCGAGCTTCAGCACCGCCGTCCCGGCAGGGATCGATACGGTGACGGCGAAGGAGTACCGCAAGCCGGACCAACTCGCCGAGGGTGGCGTACTGGTCGTCGGAGCCTCGGCGACGGGCATCCAACTCGCCGACGAGATTCACCGCTCCGGCCGCCCGGTCACGGTGGCTGTCGGTGCGCACGTGCGCGCCCCGCGGACCTACCGCGGCCTCGACATCCAGCGCTGGATGGACAACACCGGCATGATGGACGAGCGCTACGACGAGGTCGACGACGTCGTCAGGGTTCGCCGGCTGCCGTCGCTGCAGATCGTCGGCACACCCACGCGCACGACGCTCGATCTCAACGCGCTGACCTCGATCGGTGTCCGCCTCGTCGGCCGGTTTGCCGGGATCAGCGCGGGCCGGGCGCAGTTCTCGGGGTCGTTGCGCAACATGTGCGCGATGGCCGATCTCAAGCTCGGGCGGCTGCTCGACGCCATTGACGAGTGGGCGACGCAACAGGGGCTCGACACCCAGCTCGAGCCGGCATGGCGACCGGATCCCACCGCCGTCGAGGACTCTCCCCCGCTCGGCATCGATCTCACCACCGGCGAGATTCGCACGATCGTCTGGGCGACCGGCTTCCGACCGGACTACTCATGGCTCGACGTGCCTGTTCTCGACCGGAAAGGTCTGATCCGCCACGACGGTGGGGTCGTCGTCGATTCGCCGGGGATGTACCTGATGGGCATGCCATTCCTTCGTCGCCGCAAGTCGACCTTGATCGACGGCGCCGCCGCCGACGCCCACGATCTCAGCTCCCACCTCAGCTCCTACCTCGACCATGTTGCCCAACTCGTCTGACACGGGGGCTGGCGAGTCGGCGGCCACCTCGTTCCTCGGCGAACCTTCGCTCTCGGCCGGCGCGCTACGGCTCTTCGACGACGACATCAAGGGCGTTGGGTACGTGATGAACGTGTCCCGGCTGTGGGCCCACGACCCAGCGGCGCTCGACGCGCTGTCCGATCTACTCCTCCACGCCACCAACGCCGGATCACTCACCCATCGCCAGCGAGCGATCGTCATCGCCTGCTGCGCATCCACGCTCGGCGACTCGTACTGCTCCCTGGCCTGGGGCAAGCGGCTTGCCGACGACGCCGGAGCGGACGTTGCCGGGCGCGTCCTACGCGGCGACGACGGGCCACTCGACGGCGCCGAACGGGCACTCGCTCGCTGGGCACGGAAGCTCGCCGGCGATCCCAACTCGACGACGGCCGACGACGTGCAGGCGCTTCGCGCCGAGGGCTTCGACGACGCGACGATCTTCGCCGTCACCGTGTACGCGGCGCTGCGGATCGCCTTCTCCACCGTCAACGACGCTCTCGGAGCGAGACCGGATCGGCAACTGGGTACGGATGTACCGGCCGAGGTTCGAGACGCCGTCGACTTCGGCCGCCCGATCGCCTGACGCCGCAGAACCCTCAGATCTGAACGCGATCGAGTGGTACCGTCCGAACCATGGCTGGCTTCGAAACCGTTCGTGTTGCGGCCGTCCAGGCAACGCCGGTGATCCTCGATGCGGAAGCGACCATCGACCGGACGATCGAGCTCCTCGGTGAAGCGGCGGATGGTGGTGCGACGCTGGTGGTCTTCCCCGAATGCTTCGTTTCCCTCTATCCGAGCGGGGCGTGGGCGGCGCAGGCGGCGCGCTGGTCCTCCAGCTGCGATGAGCTGTGGGAACGAATGTGGGCGTCGAGCATCGACGTCGGCGGGCCACTCGTCGACCGGTTGATCGCCGCGTGCGCGGCGCGCGACGTTCATCTCGCCATCGGCATCAACGAGCGCGAGGACGGCAGGCCCGGCTCGCTGTACAACACACTGCTGGTGATCGGCAGCGCCGGGGTGCTGCACCGGCACCGCAAGCTGATGCCCACGATGCACGAGCGCGTGTTCCACGGGGTGGGCGCCGGTGACGATCTCGGGGTGGTCGAGCTGCCCGACGCCAGAGTGGGTGGCCTGATCTGCTGGGAGAACCGAATGCCACTGGCGCGATGGCGCATCTACGAGGGCGGCCCGCAGATCTGGGTCGCCCCTACCGCCGACGACAGCGACGGCTGGATCGCGTCGATGCGACACATCGCCATCGAGGCAGGAGCGTTCGTGGTGAGCGTTCCACAGTTCATCCCGGCGAGCGCCTTCCCGGCCGACTTCCCACTGGCGCTGCCCGACGGAGTCGACGTCTTCGGGCGCGGTGGTGCATGCATCGTGTCGCCCCGCGGCGAGCTGATCGCCGGGCCCCTCTACGACGCGGAGGGGATCGTCACCGCCGACTGCGACCTACGCGAGGCGCTGCACGCCAAGCGCTACTTCGACGTCGCCGGTCACTACGGCCGAGCTGACGTGCTCGCCACCAACCTCTGACTGGGCGCTCGCTCAGCTGCAGCCGCTGGTCGAGCCGCAGCTCGGGCAGGCGTGGCATGACCCGGCACGGATCATCTGCACGCCGCATTGCATGCACATCGGTGCGTCACTCTGGCGAACCTTGGCGCCGGCACGAGCGATGCCACCAGGGTTGGTGACGTCGTTGTTCGGTGCCGTCGGCGCCAGCCCGAGCTCCATCTGTGCGGACAGCTCCTCGACGGACGGCACGCTCTTCGGGTCAGCAGCGATCTCGCTGCCGGTGCGGGTCTCGATGGCGCTCTCCTCGACACCAGGAAGCGTCGGCTGCAGGCGCTCGTCGATCGAGAAGATGCCGAGCTCGGCGCGCTCGTCGTAGGTGAGGTATTCGAGCGCCAAGCGGCGGAACAGGTAGTCCATGATCGACGAGGCGAAGCGGATGTCGGGATCGTCGGTCATGCCCGCCGGCTCGAAGCGCATGTTGGTGAACGCCTCGACGAACGCACGCATCGGCACCCCGTACTGCAAGCCGTAACTGATGCTCTTGGCGAACGCATCCATGATGCCGCTGAGCGTGGAGCCTTGCTTCGACACGGTGAGGAAGATCTCGCCCGGCCGACCGTCGGCATACTCGCCGATGTTGGCGAAGCCCTTGCAGTCAGCGACGCGGAACTCGAACGTGCGCGCCCGACGGGTGCGCGGCAGCTTCTGGCGGATCGGCTGGTGGACGATGCGCTCGCGCTCGACGATCCGCTCGACGATCTCGGCAGCGGCCATCGAGGTCGGCGTGTCGACGCCTTCGCCGTCCTTCTTCGCCGTCGACAACGGCTGGCCGACCTTGCAGTTGTCGCGATAGACGGCGACCGCCTTCAGACCGAGCTCCCACGACAACTGGTGCAGCGCCTCGATGTCTTCGACCGAGACTTCCTCGGGCATGTTGACGGTCTTGGAGATCGCCCCGGAGATGAACGGCTGCACGGCGCCCATCATCCGCACGTGACCTTCGTAGTGGATCGTGTTGTCGCCCATCGAGCAGGCGAAGACGGGGATGTGCTCGGCAGCAAGATGCGGCGCGCCGAGGATCGTCTTCTCGCGGTCGATGTAGGCGACGATGTCGAGGATCTGCTCGGGCGCGTAGCCGAGCTTGCGTAGCGCCCGCGGCACGGTCTGGTTGACGATCGCCATGTTGCCGCCGCCGACCAGCTTCTTGAACTTGACGAGACCGAGGTCGGGCTCGATGCCGGTGGTGTCGCAATCCATCATCAGACCGATCGTGCCGGTTGGCGCCAGCACCGATGCCTGGCTGTTGCGCACGCCGTACTCCTCGGCGTCGCGAACGGCGACCTCCCACACCTGTTGGCTGGCGGTCAACACGTCGGCCGGTACAGCGTCGGTGCCGGCCACTTGATAGCTGGCGTCGCGGTGCATGCGCAGCACGTTGAGCATGTAGCGCTCGTTGTCGGCAAAGCCGGCGAACGAGCCCATGCGGCTGGCAATGCGCGCGCTGGTGGCATAGGCATGGCCCGTCATCAGCGACGTGACGGCGGCAGCCCAGGCGCGACCCTCGACTGAGTCGTACGGGAGGCCGAGCGCCATCAACATCGCACCCAAGTTGGCGTAGCCGAGGCCCAACTGACGGAACTTGCGGCTGGTCTCGCCGATGCTCGGCGTCGGGTAGTCGGCGCGGCCGACCAGGATCTCCTGGGCGGTGAAGATGACCTCGACCGTGTGCAGGTAGCTCTCGACGTCGAAGTTGCCATCCTCGTCGAGGTAGTGCAGCAGGTTGATCGACGCGAGGTTGCACGCCGAGTTGTCGAGGTGCATGTACTCGCTGCACGGGTTGGACCCGTTGATGCGCCCCGTTGCGTGCGCGGTGTGCCACTTGTTGATCGTGGTGTCGAACTGCACCCCGGGGTCGGCGCACTCCCACGACGCCTCGGCGATCTGCCGCCACAAGTCGCGAGCGCGCACGGTGCGAATGACCGACCCGTCGGTGACGGCACGCAGCTCCCAGTCGGCGTCGTCGATGACAGCCTGCATGAAGTCGTCACTGACGCGCACGGAGTTGTTGGCGTTCTGGTACTGCACGCTGAAGCTGTCGGCGCCGTCGAGATCCATGTCGAAGCCATTGGCGCTGAGGACGCGGGCCTTGCGCTCTTCGCGGGCCTTGCACCACACGAACTCCTCGACGTCGGGATGATCGACGTTGAGGATGACCATCTTCGCGGCGCGGCGGGTCTTGCCGCCGCTCTTGATGGTGCCCGCCGAAGCGTCGGCGCCGCGCATGAAGCTGACCGGCCCGCTGGCCGTGCCGCCGCCGTTCAGCAACTCGTAGCTGGAACGGATGTTGGAGAGGTTGATGCCCGAACCGGACCCGCCCTTGAAGATGACACCTTCCTCGCGGTACCAGTTGAGGATGCCGTCCATCGTGTCTTCGACAGCGAGGATGAAGCACGCACTCGCCTGCTGTGGCACGCCGGCGACACCGATGTTGAACCACACCGGGCTGTTGAACGCGGCGCGCTGCGTGACGAGGATGAACTTCAGCTCGTCGCTGAACGCCTCGAGCTCGTCTTGGTCGACGAAGTAGCCACCCTCGACACCCCATCTCGTGATGGTGTCGGCGACGCGGTCGATCACCTGCCGCAGCGACGACTCGCGCTCGGGTGTGCCGAGCGTGCCGCGGAAGTACTTCTGCGCCACGATGTTGGTGGCGTTGAGCGACCACGTGACCGGGAACTCGACGTCGAGCTGCTCGAAGGCGACCGTGCCGTCTTTCCAGTTGTTGATCCGCGCGTCGCGGTGCTCCCACTGCACCGGTTCGTACGGGTGCGTGCCCGAGGACGTGAAATGACGGCTGATCCCGATGGCGAGACGCTGCGGCGCCAGTGACATGTGGGCTCCTTGGGAGACTAAAAGGGACGGTATCGATCTAATTGGGCAACCACAAGATGTGGTGGTAGCTGCGCCCCCGTTGCCTGCGCCCACCACAAGCCGTTGTGAGATTACATCACTGTAGTTACGCCCGTGTCAATGCTATCGGCGAGAAATCTTTGAACGGTGCACCACCGGTCGTGACACTCGCCGACGCTCCTGCTCACGGTGCAGAAAGCGGCCAGCGGCGGCGTGAGGAGCAGGTTTAGAGTCTCCCTACCCCGCAGTGATGCCCGCTTGCTCCAAGGCCATCACTGCCCATCCGCGCCTCACACCGCTGCTAGCTACGGGCACGAACGTTAAAGCCTCCCGCCTGTGGGGAGGAAGAGGGATAACCACTGAATTTGAGCTGAATTGTCTGGGGACAGGAGGTGAACAGGCAGGGTTTATGCACAGTCGTCCACAGTCCACTCACTCTGCGAGCGAGCAGCCTCACAGCCCGCGGACGCGCTATCCCACGAAGACTCCGGGATCAGGCGTTCCCCCTTATCATCGACTCGATGCGCCGGCTGTTCGAACGTCCGACGGATCACATCACCGT
>DATBKA010000566.1:0-9272 GCA_036556105.1 Ilumatobacteraceae bacterium
AGTTCTACCGGCGGGCCCACGAAGTGAAGATCGCCGCCGCGCCAGCCGACGCGCGGAAGTTCGCCAACGAACTGTTCCCGCCGCTGCTCGCGAAACAGATCAACGACTACCAGGACACGGTGGCGAACGTCCACGGTTGCCTGCGCGATGTCGCCGGTCCGCGGGACGCCCTGGCGTTTCTCATCGCCCGGATCGAAACGGAGCCGCGCTGGCAAAGCCGGCAGGGCGACAGCGGCTGGCGGCGGTTCGGCTCGACGCTGGCCGAGCTGCGCGAGGAGGGCCTCCTGCGCACGCCCTCGGGCAACGGGCACGTGTCGATCAAGGAGGCCGTGCTGCCGTTCAACCGCTTCCCCGAGGTCGATCCGGCACTCGGTCCGGAGATGCGCTCGACCGGCGAGGTGATGGGCATCGACGCCACGTTCGGGTTGGCGTTCTACAAGGCCGAACTGGCCGCGGGCACGGTGCTGCCGACGACTGGGACGGTCTTCCTGTCCCTGGCCGATGGCGACAAACCAGCGGGAATCGTGGTCGCCCGCAAGCTGCGCGAGCTCGGTCTGGGCATCGCCGCGACCACAGGTACCGCTGATTATCTGGCCAGCTTCGACGTGCCGGTCGATGCAGTCGTCGGCAAGATCTCCGACGGGCACGGCATCAACGCCGTCAACCTGATTGCCGGCGGCGAGGTGTGCTTCGTCATCAACACCCCCCAAGGCCAGGGTGGCGGGGCGCGCAGCGACGGTGAGCAGATCCGCAAAGCGGCGACCACGCATCGGGTCAGCTCGGTGACGACGGTGGAAGCAGCGCTGGCCGCCGTGCAGGGCATGGCCGAGAACGTCGGCCGCCAGCTCTCGGTCCGTTCGCTGCAGGACTACCACCGTTAACAATGGCCTCGCTCGCCTCCGCTTCGCCTTGGCTCCTCGGCCTGTGCGCCTCGTCACTGGCGCTTCCCTCGGCGCGCGACTAGGACTTGCCATCAATGTCGGTCGAGCTGCGGACGCGAGTCGGGTCGGTGGAGCTGCCCAACCCGGTGATGACGGCGTCGGGGACGGCTGGGCACGGTGCCGAGTTCCAAGCCTTCTTCGACCTGGCCGAGCTCGGGGCACACGTCGTCAAGTCGCTCGCCGCCTACGCATGGGATGGCAATCCACCGCCGCGCCTGCACCCTGCCGGAGTGGGGATGCTCAACGCGGTTGGCCTGCAAGGCCCGGGGTTGCCGGCCTGGCTGGAACGTGAGCTGCCGCGCCTGGCGGGGCTGGGGGTCAGGGTCGTCGTCAGCATCTGGGGACGATCGGTCGAGGAATTTCGTTCCGCTGCCGAGCTGCTGGCACAGACCGGGCCGAGCGTCGTTGCCGTCGAGGTCAACCTGTCCTGCCCGAATCTCGAAGGTCGGCGGGGGATCTTTGCCCACGACCCGGAGCTGTCGGCCGCGGTCGTCGCCGCTGCCTCGGTCAGCGAGCACCCCGTGTGGGCCAAGTTGAGCGTCAACACCGACCGCGTCGTCGAGGTCGCCGGCGCCGTGGGCGAAGCCGGAGCGGAGGCCGTCACCCTCGTCAACACGTTGCTCGGGATGGTCATCGACCCTGGTCAGCGGCTACCTGCGCTCGGCGTCGGGGGTGGGGGCTACAGCGGCACGCCGATCCATCCGGTCGCTGTCCGCACTGTGTTCGACGTGCACGCCGCCCATCCGCAGCTGCCGATCATCGGCGTGGGAGGCGTTGCCACCGGGTGGGACGCGGTCGAGCTGATCCTCGCCGGGGCCAGTGCGGTGCAGGTCGGAACGGCCAACTTCGCCGACCCGCGGGCGCCGATTCGGGTGCTCGCCGGGCTGGCCGAGTGGTGCCGGCGACACGACGTCGACGCCGTGGGCAGCCTGGTCGGTGCCGCTCATCGCCAGGCCGAAAGGCAGATTGCCGCGAAAAGCCTGCTGGACCAGGACTAGGGTTTTCGCCATGGCAACACCTCCTCAACTCACGCCCGAACAACGCACGGCCGCACTGGCCAAGGCTGCCGAGGCCCGCGCTGCCCGCGCCGAGCTCAAGAACCAGCTGAAGAACGGTTCTGTGTCGATTCGCGAGGCGCTCTCCTCGACCAGCGTGACCGTGGGCAAGCTCAAGGTCGTCTCGCTCCTCGAGTCGCTGCCGGGCGTCGGCAAGGTCAAGGCGCGCAAGATCATGGAAGACATCGGCATTGCCGACAACCGCCGCGTCCAGGGCCTCGGCCAGGTGCAGCGCCAGGCATTGCTCGATCAACTCGGCAAGTGAGGCCATGGCGGCCAGCGACGGCACCGCCGCCCCTCTCATCATCGTCATCTCCGGTCCCGGCGGCGTCGGCAAGGGAACCATCGTCAACGCCCTCGTCGAACGCGACCCTCGGCTCTGGCTGAGCAGGTCGTGGACCACCCGGCCGCAGCGCCCCGGGGAACCGGACACCGCCTACGTCTTCACCGACCAGTCCAGCTTCGAAGCCCGCATCGCCAGAGGTGGGTTCCTCGAGTGGACCCGCTTTCTCGACAACTATTACGGCACGCCCACGCCGGAAGGCGTTGACGGCCGCGACGTGGTCCTCGAGATCGAAGTCGACGGCGCCCAGCAGGTCAAGCGCCTGCACGACGACGCGGTGCTGATCTTCGTCCTGCCGCCGTCGCGGGAGGAGCAGCAACGCCGGCTGCGCGGTCGCGGCGACCCCGAGGACAAGGTCGCCGAACGGTTGCGCAAGGCGGTCGACGAGGAGCCGGTCGGCCTGTCGCTGGCCGATCACGTCGTCGTCAACGACACCCTCGAGCGCACCGTCGACGAGTTGCTGACCATCATCGGCCATCACCGACAACCCGTTTGACCACCTCGTTGCTCGTGCAGCGAGGTACACTGGCCAACTGCTTCAGGAGGCTCACACCCATGGCTCGCGCCCACGACACGATGATGAACCCGCCGATCGAGGAGTTGCTCGACACCGTCGACTCCAAGTTCAGCCTGGTCACCCTGGCCGCTCGTCGGGCTCGGCAGATCAACTCGTACTTCAACCAGTTGGGTGACGGTCTCGGCCACATGGTGCCCCCGCAAGTCAGCTCCGTCGCCCGTAAGCCGCTCAGCATCGGCTTCGAGGAGATCGCTGCGCACAAGATCGTTCGTGCCGAGCTGCCCGAAGAGACCGACGAGCACGCCGCCGACGACGCCGGCGACGAGACAGTCGCCTGATCGAACAGGCGAGGCATCCAATGCTCGCCGGCAAGCGCATCGTCCTCGGAGTCACCGGCGGCATCGCCGCCTACAAGGCGGTCGAGGTCAGTCGTCGCCTCGTCGACGCCGGCGCTCACGTGATCCCGGTGATGACCGCCGGTGCCAAGCACTTCCTCGGTACGACGACATTGTCTGCGCTGGCCAGCGAACCGGTCCAGACCAGCCTGTGGGACGAGTCGGCACCGATCCCGCACACCTCGCTCGGCCAGTCGGCCGATCTCGTGTTGGTCGCCCCGGCCACGGCGCGTCTGATTGGAGCGTACGCGGCGGGCCTGTCGACGGATCTCCTCACCAACGTCCTGCTGGCGACGCGAGCCCCGGTGATCATCTGCCCGGCGATGCACACCGAGATGTGGGAACACCCTGCTGTCGTCGACAATCTCGCCACCTTGCGCCGCCGCGGCGTGCACATCGTCGAGCCCGACGAGGGGCGTCTGGCGGGTGGCGACCTCGGCAAGGGTCGCTTGGCCGCGCCGGACCGCATCGTGGCCGCGGTCGAGCGGGTGCTCGGCGGGGGTGCGCTCGCCGGTGTCCATGTCGTCGTCACCGCGGGTGGCACACGCGAGCCGATCGATGCCGTGCGCGTCATCGCCAATCGCAGCAGCGGCAAGCAGGGCTACGCCGTGGCTGCCGAAGCGCTGGCGCAAGGAGCGCGCGTCACACTGGTCTCGACGGTCGACCTGCCAACCCCGCACGGCTCGGAACTGCGCCAGGTCGAGACCGCGGCGCAGATGCAAGCCGAAGTTGAGCAACTGGCGACGCACGCCGATGTTGTCGTGATGGCTGCGGCGGTCGCCGACTTCCGCCCGAAGGTCGCCGAGACCGGCAAGATCAAGAAGGACAGCGGCACGCCCGAGATCGTCCTCGAACCGACCCCCGACATCCTCGCCGGCCTCGGTCAGGCCAAGCGCGACGGGCAGGTCTTGGTCGGGTTCGCCGCCGAGACCAGCGACCTCATCGCCAACGCACAAACGAAGCTGCGTCGCAAGAACCTCGATCTGATGGTCGCCAACGACGTCAGCGCGCCTGCGGTCGGGTTCCAGCACGACACCAACGCGGTCACGATCCTCAGCCGGGCCGGCGCGATCAAGACGGTCGCACTCACGGACAAGCGTTCGGTCGCCAGAGCGATACTGGAATGTGTCGTTGAATTGAGATCTGGTGTAAGTAGTACCCGCCCACCTTCCACCGATTCAGGAGCAGCTCAGTGAGCAACTACACGTTCACCTCGGAAAGCGTCACCGAGGGTCACCCCGACAAGATGGCCGATCAGGTCAGCGACGCGGTGCTCGACGCGATCCTCACCGAGGACCCGAACGGTCGAGTTGCGTGTGAGACATTGCTCACCACAGGGCTCTGCGTCGTGGCCGGCGAGATCACCACGAACGCCTATGTCGACATCCCGAAGCTGGCCCGCGAAGTCATCAACGGCATCGGCTACGACAATGCCTTGTACGGGTTCGACGGCAACACGTGTGGTGTGATCGTGTCGATCGACGAACAGAGCGGCGACATCGCCCAAGGCGTCGACATGAGCGAAGAGCTCCGCGGTGGCCGCAGCGGCGAGGACCTGATCAATGCGCAGGGCGCCGGCGACCAGGGGATGATGTTCGGCTACGCCTGCGACGAGACCGACGACCTGATGCCGCTGCCGATCTGGGTCGCCCACCGCATGGCCGAAAAGCTCACCGACGTGCGCAAGGCCGGAGCCGTGCCCTACCTGCGGCCCGACGGCAAGACGCAGGTCACGTTCGAGTACGACAGCTCCGGTCGCCCGATCCGGCTGGTCACGGTCCTCATCTCCACCCAGCATCAAGACGGTGTCGATCGCGACACGGTCATTCGCCCCGATCTCATCGAGCAGGTCATCCGCCCGGTGATCCCTGCCCAGTTCGCCGACGACGACTACAGCGTGTACGTCAACCCCACCGGCAAGTTCGTCATCGGCGGCCCACACGGCGACACCGGTCTCACCGGCCGCAAGATCATTGTCGACACCTATGGCGGAATGGGGCGCCACGGTGGTGGGGCGTTCAGTGGCAAAGACCCGTCGAAGGTCGACCGCTCGGCCGCCTACGCGGCGCGGTGGGTCGCCAAGCACGTCGTCGCCTCGGGCGCGGCTCGCCGTTGCGAAGTGCAAGTCGCCTACGCCATCGGCATGGCCCAGCCGATGAGCATCCTGGTGCACACGTTCGACACCCACACCGTTTCGGAAGAGACCATCGTCGCCGCCGTCCGCGAGGTCTTCGACCTTCGCCCGGCAGCGATCGTCCGTGATCTCGACCTGAAGCGTCCGATCTACCGGCAGACAGCTGCATACGGTCACTTCGGCCGGCCTCTGCCCGACTTCACGTGGGAGCACGTCAGCAAGCTCGACGAGTTCAAGAGCGCCGTCGGCCTGTAGTTCGACCGCCTTCGCTCACTTCATCGTGCTGCACTTGATGCAGCGATAGCGTCGCCGCGATGACGGACCCGAACGCGCCATTGGTCGCTCGGGTCGTTCCCGACGTCACCGGGCTCGACAAGGAGTTCGACTACGCCGTTCCGCAAGCCCTCAGCGATCGCGTCGCGGTCGGCTCGTTGGTGCGGATCTCGCTGCACAACCGCCGCGTCGGAGGATGGGTCGTCGGCATCGGACCGTCGGATGGGTCCGTTCCCCTCGACCGACTCGTGCCGATCGCCAAGTGGTCGGGCATCGGGCCATCGGCAGAGATCATCGAGCTGGCCCGCTGGGCCGCCATCCGTTGGGGCGCCGGCCGGCTGCGGCCGTTCCTCGTCACCGCCAGCCCGCCGACGATGGTGGCCGGCCTGCCGCGGTCGACTGCGACGAGGCGGGCAGCCGCCACTGTGCCGCTGCCGCGCTTGGTCCGCCTCCCCCCGACGACTGACCCGATCGACCTGCTGACCGAGGTGTTGGAGCATGGACCGGCGCTGGTGATCCACCCGTCGCTGCACGATCGGCACGAGCTGGCCGCCAAGCTGCGCCGCGCCGGATACAACGTGGCCGTCCATCCGGACGAATGGGCCCGCGCCGCGGGAGGTGTCGACGTGGTCATCGGCGGACGCAGCGCGGTGTGGTCGCCGTGCGCCGGCATGCGCACCGTGGTCGTGCTCGACGAGCACGACGAAGCGTTGCAGGAAGAGCGCTCGCCGACGTGGCACGGGCGCGATGTCGCCATCGAACGTGCCCGACGCGGCGGCGCGGCGTGTGTCCTCGTGTCGCCGTGCCCCTCTGCTGCCGCGCTGCACTGGGCTGGTGATTCGATGCGCCGACCGTCGGTCGCCGATGAGCGTGACGGCTGGCCGATCCTCGAGATCGTCGATCGCACGAAGGAAGAGCCGTGGAAGCGCTCCTTGCTGACCTCGCCGCTGATCCAACACCTGCGCGATGCGGACAAGCGTGTCGTCTGCGTCCTCAACACCAAAGGGCGCGCCCGACTGCTGGCGTGTCGCAACTGTCGCGAGTTGCAGCGCTGCGAGCACTGCCACGCCGCGGTGGTGCAGGACGAGGCCGGCTCGTTTGTGTGCCCGCGTTGTGGAACGACTCGACCGGTCGTGTGTCAGAACTGCGGGTCGGGCGCGATGGCGCTGTTGCGCCCCGGCGTGGCCCGGCTGCGTGAGGAGATCGAGGCCGCGGCGGCGCGTCCCGTGGAGGTGATCACCGGGGCGACGGAGCAGACGATCACTGCCGAGGTGCTCGTCGGCACCGAAGCCGTCCTCCACCGCGTGCGGCGCGCCCATGTCGTCGCGTTTCTCGATCTCGACGCCGAGTTGTTGGCGCCGCGCTACCGCGCCGGCGAGCAGGCGATGGCATTGCTGGCGCGGGCAGCGCGCCTTGTCGGTGCACGACGCGGCGGCGGGCGGTTGCTGGTGCAGACGTTCCTGCCTCGACACGAAGTCCTCCAGGCGGTGCTGCATGCCGACCCGTCGCGAGCCGCCAAGGTCGAGCTGCAACGGCGACAGATGCTCGGGCTGCCTCCCTTTGCTGCACTCGCCGCGGTGTCGGGGCCAGGGTCCGCCGAGTTCGCCCCGGCGACCGGTCTGGAAGCTGCACCGGCGGGGGACACGATCCTGTTGCGTGCCGAGTCGTGGGAGCAGATGGGACGCGCCCTGGCGGCGACACCGCGGCCGAAAGGGTCACGCGTCCGGGTCGAGGTCGACCCCGCCAGGTGACGCTGACTTGACGACGAGGACGCGGTATCCACTCGACGACGCAGCGCGCTGGGTCGTCCAACCCTGCTCCGTCAGCCATCGCTGCAGAGAGTCGGAACCGAGGTGCTTCTGCACGACGAGCGCGGCGTGGCCCGAGGGAGTCAAGCGACGCAGCCACGTGCTCAGCAGGTCGTGCAACGCCGGCTTGCCGATGCGGATCGGCGGGTTGCTCCAGATGCAGTCGAAGCGCAGGTCGTCCGGAACCTCTTCGGGTGACACGACGCGCACGTTGTCGGCACTGTTCGCCGCAGCGTTGGTTCGGCACAGGTCGAGCGCACGCCGGTTCACGTCGATCGCCCAGACGACGGCTTCCGGGCAGCGCCTGGCCATCGGGATCGTCAACGTGCCCACACCACACCCGACGTCGAGGAGGTTGCCCGTCGGCGGCAGCGCCGGCGCCCTCAACAGGAGCAACTTGCTGCCGGCATCGACCTGGCCATGGCCGAACACGCCGCGGTCGGTCACCAGGGTGACGGACATGTCCGGCAGCCAGAGCTCGACGGTGCGCGGCTGCGACGCGGTGGCCGGCTGCTCCTCGAAGTAGTGGCTCATGTCGGTCGGTAGCCTTGCATCTATGGCCCACCAGATCCGCACCTACGGCGACCCGGTCCTGAAGACCGAGGCAACAGCGGTGACCGACATCAACGGCAAGGTCGTGCGGCTGGTGGACGACATGTTCGAGACGCTCTACGAGAGCGACTCGGGCATCGCCCTTGCTGCGCCGCAAATCGGCGTGCAGAAGCAGATCTTCGTGTGGGATGTCGACGACGAGCAGATGGCCATCATCAATCCGCAGATCGTCGAGTCGAGTGGCGAGTGGGTGTACGACGAAGGGTGCCTCAGCATCCCCGGTCTCTACGTCGAGATGGTTCGCCCGAAGGATGTGCTCGTGCGCGGTCTCACGGTGGATGGTGACGTCATCGAGATCGAAGCCACTGAACTGATCGGCCGGATGTTCCAGCACGAGATCGATCACCTGCACGGCGTGCTGATGTTCGACCGGATGACACCGGACCAACGCAAAGAGGCGATGAAGGAGTACCGCAGGCTGCAGGAGCAGCCCGCTGCAGAAGCACCGAAGCGCCGTCTGCGACTGCAGTGACCCGCTCCGCACCGCCGCGGCGCCTCGCATATCTGGGCACCCCGGCCATTGCCGTAGGGCCGCTGCGAGCCTTGGTCGCCGCCGGATTCGAGATCGGAGTCGTCGTCACGCGACCCGACAAGCGCAGGGGCCGCGGCTCGACGTTGTTGCCGAGCCCGGTCAAGGCAGCGGCCATGGAGCTCGGCCTTCCGGTGACACACCGAGTCGACGACGTGCTCGACGCCGGCGCCGACCTCGGTGTGGTCGTCGCCTTCGGACAACTCATCAAGGCCCACGTGCTGGACGCCGTACCGATGGTCAACGTGCACTTCTCCCTGCTGCCACGATGGCGCGGCGCCGCGCCCGTAGAACGAGCGATCCTGGCTGGCGACACGGAGACCGGGGTCTGTCTGATGAAGCTGGAGGCGGGTCTCGACACCGGCCCCGTCTACCGCTGCGCGGTCGTGCCGATCGGCCCGCGTACGACCGCGGCAGAGCTCCGCGCCGAGCTCGGCACGGTCGGTACGTCGATGCTCATCGACGAGCTACGTGCGGGCCTGGGTGAACCCACCGCCCAGATCGGCGAACCCACCTACGCCGCAAAGATCCAACCCGACGAGCTGCAGATCGATTGGACGCAGGCGCCGATCGAGATCGATCGCCTGATCCGTGTCGGCGGCGCGTGGTCGCTGCTCAACGGCCGGCGGCTGAAGATCCTCGGCGCTGAAGTCGTGGACGCCGAC
>DATBKA010000567.1:0-8346 GCA_036556105.1 Ilumatobacteraceae bacterium
AACCGGGCACCGACAGCGGCAGCGTGACCCGCTGGAACACCCGCCGCGGCGACGCGCCGAGATCGCGACCGGCTTCGATGAGGCGCTTGTCGAGGCGCTCCAGCGCCGCATACAGCGGCAGGATGAAGAACGGGATGTAGCCGTAGACGAGGCCGATGATCACCGTCGGCGAATCGCCGTCGAGCCAGTTGCGCGATCCACCGAGGTGGAGCCACTCGAGCAGGCGGTTGAAGTAACCGTCGATCTGCAACAAGTTGACCCACGCCAGCATGCGCATCAGGTAGCTGATCCAGAACGGCAGAACGAGTGCGGCGAGCAGGGCACCGCGCCACCGGCCGGCATGCCGCGCCACGTAGTAGGCGACCGGATAGCCGATCAGACAGCACAGGGCGAGGGAGATGAACACGAACGAGAGGGTGCGGGTCAACACGCCACCGAGGTCGCCGCCGAACACCCGGTGGAAGACCTTGGACATCGCCGAGAACTTCCATTGCAGCGGGCTCCACACAGGGTCGGCGGTGCGCAGGATCGGGTCGACCCGTCCGAAGGCAACCGCGGCGATGGCGTAGAACGGCACGACGAACAGGCAGAGAAGCCAGGCAACACCCGGCGCGCTGAGCACGCCCCAGAACCAGTTGCGATGACCGCCAGGCGCTGCGCCAGCGGCGTTAGCCACTGCTCAGCCCCCTGCGTTGAACTTCGACCAGGCGTCTTCCCACAGCACCTCGACGTCGGCACTGAGCTCGAGGAACCGGTATCCGTTCTTGATCTGCTCGTCGGAGAGCACGCACGAGCGCAGGTTCTCCGGCACCAGTTCGGCGTCGATCAGCTCCTGCGCGCCGATGCCCTCGATCGCCGGCTGGTAGCCAACGAAGCCGAAGTTGGTCTGGGCGTTGGTCTTGTCGAGCAGATAGTTGATGTACAGATGGGCGAGCACCGGGTTCTTGGCCTTGCTGAGGATGCAGATCGTGTCGTTGTTGACGACAGCTGGATCCGGCTGCCAGTAGGCGAGCACCGAGGCGTCGGTGCCTTCCGGCAGGTAGTACTGGGCGTTGATCATGTCGCCGCTCCAGGTTTGGGCGACCGTCGTCGAGCCCTCGGGCACGGTGTGGTAGCCCTCGATCTCGACCTTGATGTTCATCAGGTTGGTGAGCTCGCTGAGGTCCTCACCGGCCTGCTTGATCACTGCCGGATCGGCGGAGTTCACATCCGTCAGGCCCTTGCGCATCATGGCCATGCCCAACGCTTCGCGATAGTCGTCGAGGATCGAGGCGACGCCTTTGTACTCCGGGTTCCACAGCGTGTCCCACGACACGCTTGCCGGGTCGACGCGATCGGCGCGGAAGCCGATGCCCGTGCTGAACACGGTGTACGGGACCGTGTACGTGCTGCCCTTGTCGTAGTAGGGGTCGCGCAGTGAAGCGGCGATGTTGTTGAAGTTGGTGAGATACGACTTGTTGAGCGGCTGGATCAACCCGGAGTCGACGAGCTTGAACAGCGTGGACGTCGCTGCACTGTGGTGCACGTCGACATCGGCCGCACCGGACGCGAGTTTGGTGATGGCCTCGTCGTCGGTGGTGAACGTGGTGATCTCGGTCTTCACCCCGTACTCCGCCTCGAACGCGGCGACGACGTCGGGATTGACGTACGAGTCGTAGTTGAAGATGCGCAGCGTTCCGGATTCGGGCTGCAGACCGTCGGCGATCGCCTTGGTGTTCTTCTTCGAGTTGCTGTCGGACCCACCGCACGCCTGCAGCAGCGGCGCACCGCACGCCAGCGCCAAGCCGAGGCGAGCGGAGCCGCCGATCAGCTGCCTGCGTGTCAACGGACGGCCTATGAATGGACGGCTCATTCTCCCCCCAGAGGTGATGTGTTGCTGAAGCTAGTCGCTCATGTGCCGGCGATACGTGGCCAAGAAGTCGATGATCAAGTGATCCTGTGGCGCCAGGACACCGTGCTCGAAGTAACGCGACGAGACGCCGCGTTGGACGCGTTCGGAGACGTCGTAGTCCTGCTTGCCGACGAGCTCGCTGAATTCGACGACGTCGGAGGGGTCGAACTCGGGCGAGTCGACCGTGTCGGGGCTGAACAGGTACTCCATCACGACCGTGGTATGGCTGGCGCTGCGCGGCCACAACGACGAGACGATCACGCTCGTGCCCGTGACGTCGATGAACATGTTCGGGAAGACCGTGGCGCCGTAGTACGAACCGGCCTCCGCCGCGGGCATGTGCGGAAGCACGGGGAGCCGCGAGCTTCCGGTGGCGCTGAAGCTGTCGCCGCGCAGGCTGACCCCGCCGTCGGCGCGCTGGGGATCGATCACCGCGCCGGTCTTGTACAGCGGGACGACGTCGACGAGCTCGGGATGGATCCACGAGCAGTGCAGGCACTCCTGATAGTTCTCGACGAGGATCTTCCAGTTCGCCTCGACCTCCGAGGACGTGGTGACGCCCGTGCGCAGCTCGCCGAGGTGCAAGTGCTCGAACTGACGCGCCGAGTCGATCCCGGCGTCGAACCAGTCCAGAAGCGGCATCGGGTCGCTGGACAGGTTGACGAAGACGAAGCCCTGCCACGTCTCGCAGGCGATGCTCCACAACGACAGCGCTTGCCGATCGATCTCGTCGGCAGCAACGTGCGGCGTCCCGATCAGCCGCCCGTCGAGCGAGTACGTCCAGGCGTGATACGGGCAGGTGATGCCGGCCTTCGACCCGGAACCACTCTCCTCGCAGAGACGCGCGCCGCGATGCCGGCACACGTTGGCGTGGGCGTGCACCCGACCGTCGCGGTCCTTGACGAGGAGCACGCTCTCGCCGGCCACGTCGGCCACGAAGCGGTCGCCGGCCGCAAGGCGGTCGGCGCGGCACACGTAGAACCACGACCGGTGGAAGATGTGTTCGCGCTCGCGCTCGAACACGCCTGCGGACGAGTACTCGACTCCCGTCAGGGTTGGCGTCAGCTGGCTCGACGTCATGATCGGTCCGTCAGCAATATCCGCCGGTGGCGTACTCGTGTGAGCGGCCATCCACGGTTGACGCCACCATCGCCGCGAACCGCTCGACGTTGTCGCAGAACCGGTTGACGTCGTCGTCGCCGTGGGCCGGCGAGATCGTCCATTGCTCGCTCTTGCCCCACGGCGCCATGAACACGCCTTCGTTGTGCTGCACGAGGAAGTGCAGGTGGCTGAGCCCCGTGTCCATCGCCAGGAAGTCGCGGCAGTTGCGGGCCGGCGTCTCGTTGAAGACGAGCGAGCCCTTGAACGCGAAGGCGTATCCGTAGGCGGGCACGCCGTGCCGGCGCAGGGAATCGATGGATCGGTCGAACATGGTCTGCGACCGGTTGGCGGCGATCCGATAGGCGTCCTCGGTCAACACCTCGGTGAGCATCGCTCGAGCCGCGGCCATGGTGAGCGGATTTCCGTTGAACGTACCGACTTGGTCGTAGCGGCCGTCGACGATGGCCGACATCACTTCTGTGGTACCGCCGATCGCTCCGCAGGGAACGCCGCCGCCGAGCACTTTGGCGAGGCAGACGATGTCGGGGGTGACACCCAACATGCCGGTGACGCCACCCGGGTGGACGGCGAGCCCGGTCTTGACCTCGTCGAACGCGAGCAGCACGCCGTACTGGCGCGTCAACCGGCGCACGCCTTCGAGGTATCCGGCGTCGGGTGGGATGATGCCGGCGTTCATCATCATCGGCTCCATGATCATCCCGGCGATCGAACCTTGGTGGTTGCGGAGCACGCGCTCCAGCGCGTCGAGGTTGTTGAACGGCACGAGGTGCACGAGATCGGCCATCGCCTGCGGGACGCCCGCTGACGGGACACGATGCGGATCGTCCTCGGGGCCGAGCATGCTCAAGTTGCGCCACTGCGACACCATCACCGAGTCGTGGTGACCGTGGTAGCTGCCTTCGATCTTGATGATCTCGTCGCGTCCGGTGATCGCCCGCATCAGATGGATGGCGTCCATCGTCGCTTCGGTGCCGGAGTTGTTGAACCGCCACAGCGGCAGGCCGAAGCGCCGGCTGAGCTCACTGGCGACGATGATGGCGTCGTCGGTCGGTTGGGCAAAATGCGTGCCTTGCGTGACGCGACGCTGCACCGCCTCGACGATCGCCGGGTTGGCGTGACCGGCGACCATCACGCCGTAGCCACCGTGCAGGTCGACGTACTCGGTCCCGTCGACGTCCCACACCTTCGAGCCGTGCCCGTGGCTGACCCAGACGGCGGCCGGGCGGGAGATCATCCAGTTGGACGTGGCCCCTCCGGCGAGCACTCGGGAGGCGTGGTCGGCGCGGGCCAAGGACTGTGGGATGCGCGCCCGAAAACGCCGCTCTTCCTGGTCGATCAGGCTGTCGATGGTCAGCTGGTGAGTTTCTGATTGGGTGTCGATGACGGCCATGACGGCCAGCTCCTTTATCGGTACTGACTCACGAGTCAGCAATACTGACTGATGAGTCTAATACATCGCGCCGTCGCCCAGGAACATCGGACGCCACAGCAGACCTCGCCGCCCTCGAAACGGCAGCCAACCGCCCCGCTTCGGCGAGCCACCGCTGATCGCGGTAATACTGGGCCGGTGACCACAGAGAGTGCTCTCGTGGCAGTGGTGGAACGGCTCCGACGCGACACTGCCGATCGCAATCCAGCGTCACGTGCCGAGCACGAGCGGGCGCGGGCGGTGCTCCCGGGCGGCAGCACGCGCACGATCCTCCACCATGCCCCGTTCCCACTGACGTTCGTCGAAGGCGACGGAGGCACGCTCGTCGATGCCGACGGCCACGAGTACGTCGACCTCGTCGGCGACTACACCGCCGGTCTGCTCGGCCATTCGGAGAAGCGGGTCCACGCGGCCGTCGCCGAGGCGTTGGCGACGAACACGAGCGTCGGCGGCGTCCACCCGTACGAGATCCGCTTCGCCGAGCTCGTCTGCAAGCGGTTCGGGCATCAACGCGTGCGCTTCACCAACTCGGGCACGGAAGCGAACCTGATGGCCATCACGCTGTCGAGGGTCATCACCGGCCGGTCGACGATCCTCGTGATGCACGGCGGCTACCACGGCGGCGTCTTCTACTACTCGCACGGCAACGCCCCATGGAACGCGCCGTTCCCGACGATCATCGCTCCGTACAACGACCTCGAGACGTGCGAGAGCCTGATCGACGACTACCGATCCGATCTGGCCGCGGTGATCGTCGAGCCGATGCTCGGCTCCGGCTGCGTCCCTGCCGAACCACGCTTCCTCAGTGGGCTCGCCAACGCGTCACAGCGCGCCGGCGCGATCTTCATCACCGACGAGGTGATGACCTCTCGGCACGGGCCACGCGGTCTGGCCGACCTTCTCGGAGTGCGTCCCGACATCGCCACCTTCGGCAAGTACTTCGCCGGCGGGTTCTCCTTCGGTGCGTTCGCCGGCCGTGCCGACCTGCTCGACCGGCTCGACGCCTCGCGGCCTGACTCGATGCCGCACGCGGGCACGTTCAACAACAACGTGGCGACGATGTCGGCCGGTTGCGTCGTGTTGTCGGAGCTGTTCACCTCGGAGACTGCGATCGGGTTGACGGCGCGCGGTGACGACCTGCGGGCGCGCATCGACGACGTCCTGCATCAGCACAAGCTGCCGTTGAGCATCACCGGGTTCGGCTCGATGAACGCGGTCCACGCGTCAGCCCACCGGCCACAGAACGGCAGCGACCTCGAAGCGCGTGATCCGGTGCTGCAGGAGGCGCTGTTCCTGTCGCTCCTGCAGCGCGGTGTGTACACGGCTCCTCGCGGCAGCCTCAACCTCGGCCTTGCAGTGACCGATCGTGACGTCGAGCACTACCTCAACGCACTCGACGAATCGCTGTCAGAGCTCTCTGCGGAGATGTAGAGGAGATCGATGGAAGCGCGACCCTCGTCGAGGGCGCGCTGCTCGTAGCGCGTCGTCGGCCTCCATGCCGGTCTGTCGACGATCCCCCCGCGCAGCAATGGGTTGGCGTCGCACACCTGCCGAACGTGGCCCGCGTACTGCTGGTCGTCCGTTGCGACGTGGACGGTGCCTCCGGGTTCGAGGATGGCAACCAGCCGATCGACCACCTCTGCACGCAGCAATCGGCGCGCTCGTTGCCGCCGCTTCGGCCACGGGTCGGGAAAGAAGATGCGGACCGCTGCCACCGAGCGAGCGGGGATGCGACCGAGAAGATCGAGCGCATCACCCTCGGCCACGCGGACGTTGGCGAGACCACGGGCCTCGATCGCTTCGAGCACCGCGGCAACTCCAGGAGTGTGCACATCGATGCCGATCACTCGTTCGTCCGGCCGGATCTCGGCCAGCTCGATGAGTGCCTCACCGGAGCCGAAACCGATGTCGAGCACGACGGGGCCCGGGCCGCCGAAGACCGCGTCGAGGGAGAGTGGCGGGCCGTGGGTGGCGATCCCCCAGCGCGTCATCGCCCGTTCGTACGCGGCGGCGCGGGTCGGCGACAAGCTGCGGCGACGCGGCTTGAACGACCGCATCGGGGGGTTGCCGAGGTGTGACGGGGAGGACACCAGGACGATGATGGTAACGCCGGCGAACGTGCAAGGCTGAGGACATGGCGTGGTTGGTCACGGAAGGGCGAGTGCTGGCCTCCTGCGAAGAAGCAACCGATCGCCGCGCTAGACGTCGCGGCCTTCTCGGCCGCGACGGGATCGAAGGCGCGTTCGTGCTGTCCCGCTGCCGGTGGGTGCACACCCTGGGCATGCGCTTCCCGCTCGACGTCGCCTATCTCGACGACAAAGGCGTCGTGGTCAAGACGGTGCAGATGCATCGCCACCGCGTCGGCGCTCCCGTGTGGCGGGCGCGCACGGTCATCGAAGCCGAGCTCGGCGCCTTCGGCCGCTGGGGCCTGCACGTCGGCGATGTCGTGGAGCTGCGCGAATGACCGGGCAACTGGTGTTGGTCTCGACCCCGATCGGCAACCTCGGCGACCTGTCGCCACGCGCCGTCGACACGTTGCGACACGCATCGCTGATCCTGTGCGAAGACACGCGTCACTCGGGAAAGCTGCTGGCGCACGCCGGCATCAGTGGGGTGCGAATGGCAGTGTGCAACGAGCACACCGAGGTCGACCGAGCGCGCGACGTGATGGAATCGCTCGCCGCCGGCGAAACGATCGCACTCATCACGGACGCCGGCACGCCTGGAATCTCCGATCCCGGATCGCGACTCGTCCGGGCCGTGCTCGACGCCGGCTGCGTCGTCTCGGCAGTTCCGGGCCCGGCCGCATTCGTGATGGCCCTCGTCGTCAGCGGGTTCGACACAAGCCGGTTCGTGTTCGAGGGCTTCCTGCCGCGGAGCGGTCGCGATCGAACCGCTCGCCTGGAGGCGATCGCCGCCGAGACGCGGACGATCGTGCTGTACGAAGCTCCGCAACGCGTTCAACGCACGGTGTCCGACTTGGCGACCGCGTGCGGCAACGAACGCGGCGTCGCCATTGCGCGAGAGCTGACGAAGTTGTACGAGGACGTGTGGCGTGGCTCGCTCGGCGCGGCCGCGGAGCACGTCGCCAACACGCCTCCGCGCGGTGAGTACGTGATCGTCGTCGAGGGCGCGCCGCGACGCGTCGAGGTCACAGACGAGGAGATCCGCGCCGCCCTGTCGCAGGCGCTGCCAGGGCACAGCCGCAAAGACGCCGTCGCCGAGGTCGTTGCCCGCCTCGAAGTTCCCCGGCGACGGGTGTACGACCTGGCGCTGACGGCGGGGCGAGGTGAGCACCATGACCATTGACGCCAGCCCGTACCTGCCGACAGGGCCAAGCGCGGCGTTCTTCGACCTCGATCGCACGTTGATCAGTGGCTCGAGTGTCTTCGCCTTCGGCATAGCCGCGTGGCGCGCCGGCCTCGTGTCGCGAGGCCAGTTCACCCGCGACGCCGTGGGCGCTGTCACGTTCCGGCTCAGCGGCGCCAGCGACGACGTGTCGAGCGGCGTTCGCGATCGCATCCTCGGCGCAGTCAAGGGTGTGCGCGTCGACGACCTTGTCGCCCTCAACGCCGAGACCGTGCCGAAGCTGCTCGACAAGGTCCGGCCCGAGGCGCAGGCGCTCGTCGACCGCCACCGTCACGCCGGCCGCGCTACGTACATCGTTTCGGCGTCGCCCGTCGAGTTGGTCGAGCCGTTGGCCAAGGCGCTGGGGATGACCGCCGGCATCGGCACCGTCAGCGAGATCGTCGACGGGATCTACACCGGCGAGCTCGCCGGACCGTTCTGCTACGGGCCGGGAAAGGTCGAGGCGATCACCGAGCTGGCCCGATGGGAGAACCTCGATCTGGCCCAGTGCTACGCCTACAGCGATTCCGCCAGCGACCTGCCGATGCTCGAAGCG
>DATBKA010000568.1:0-4172 GCA_036556105.1 Ilumatobacteraceae bacterium
ACGGCGTGGTGAAGTACAAGCCGGCCCAGATCCAGAACGCGACATGGTCGTGGTTGAACTTGTCCCAGTGCACGATCGTGGCAATCCCGAGGCACGAGGCAAACAGCGTGACCGGAACGAATCCGGCCATGACGGTGTGCCATTGCCGGGCTCCGTAGGCGCGCACGAAGAAGTACGCGCCACCGATGTAGGCGGAGCCGAGCACCATCGGTGTCATCGTCGGCTTGATCGTCCACGCAAACCAACGGCGGGTGTCGCCCGGCCACGGATACAGGACCACGAACGCAACGACGAGGAACGGCACGATGACGGCGGCGAGGACGCGGGTCGCCGGCAGCACACGATCGTCGCGATCGACACGCGATGCACCAGTCGCCGGTTCGGCGCCCCCCACGAGAGGGCATGCTAATGCACGGTCGGACGTCCTCTACGCTCGCTGTCGTGGACGGTGCGCCGGGCTCGATCGACGAACTGCTGGCGCGGATGACGGCACTCCTCGCGCCGATGGAGGACAGCGACGATCCGCGGCGCCACTTTCTCGCCACCTACCGGCGGACGACGATCGCCGTTCACAAGGCTCTGCTCGACGGCCACTTCCTCGACGCGACCTGGGTGGAACGATGGGACGTCGTATTCGCCGGCCTCTACCTCGACGCGCTCGAGCAGTGGAACCGCGGTGAAGCGCCACCCGCGCCGTGGCAGGCCGCGTTCGAGACGGCCTCGGAACGACGGATGCCGCCGCTCCGCCACGTGCTGCTCGGGATGAACGCGCACATCAACTACGACCTGCCGCAGGCACTGCTGGCGGCGATCACTGCCGACGAGTTCGATGACGCAGCGCTGGTGAAGCGTCGCGGCATCGACCACGAGCGGATCGACCAGATCTTGTCGTCCCGCGTCGACGCCGAGGACATCGAGCTGCAGAAGGTTGAACAGCCCGGTGATCGAACCCGCCTCGATCGGATGCTCAAACCGTTCAACCAGTCGGCGACCAAGCGGTTCATGCGCGAGTCGCGGCGCAAGGTGTGGCGCAACGCGGTGCTGCTCAACAACGCTCGCCGCACCGGGCCGGATGCGCTGGCGGCGCGTCTGAACGAGCTCGAGGATCTTTCCCGGCGTCGCATCGAAGACCTGCGCGTGCCCGGACAAGTGCTGATCAAGCTCGCCGTCAAGGGATTCGGCGTTTCGCTGTCGGAGTAGCAAGACCGCATCCGGCGTCGATTGAATCCGGCCGATGGTGACGATCAGCCGCGACAGCGGCATTCGCCATCGGGGCTCCAGCCCCCTGTTGTGGGCTCGTCACGCGCAGGCGCTGAGCGAGCTCATCTCCTCGGTCGAGGCGCCGTGCTGGGCCTACGGGCCGTCGGCGGCAGCGTTGCACGGCTTCGACGACTTTCGCCTCGAGCCACCCTTTCACATCGCCATCCCTCGCGGCCGCAGCGCATATCGCGTCGGCCACGTCGTCCATCGGGCGCGAGACATCGCTCGAATCGACGTGACCGCTGTGGACGGAATCCCGGTCGTGTCGGCCACCCGCACGATCATCGACCTCGCTGCGACGGAACCACCGGCACGACTGGCGGCGGCGATCGACAGTGCGTTGCGCGACTGCCTCACGAGCGAAGACTTCCTCCACGGGCGCGTCGTCGCGCTGCGTCGATCCGGCCGCGCCGGGCTGAGCCAGCTGGTGGCCGTGCTCGAAGGCAATGAAGTCACACGAGGCGGTCACTCGTGGCTGGAGCGCCGCTTCCTCGTACTCCTCCACGAGGCCGGACTGCCGGCACCGAAGTGCCAACAGGTGGTCGGGAGTCGCAAAGGCCGGCTGATCCGCGTCGATTGTCGATTCCCCGGTACGAACGTCGTGGTCGAGCTGCTCGGCTACCGCTTCCATCGATCGCCGATGCAGATGCAGGACGACACCGAACGGCTGAATCGGATGATCCTCGACGGCCTGCACCCGCTGCAGTTCACCTACACCGACGTTGCCACACCGTCGCCGACGATGCTCGGCGACGTTGCCGAGGCTCTGGGAGTTTCTGGGTTCGCCCGGAACGTGACGTAGCGGTCTGGGCGAACCCAGAAAACCGTTGAAGGCCTGGTCATCAACGATCCGTGGTCAACTCGACACGGAAAGTGCCGAAATCTGTCCTAGAAACGCCGCAGCTGCGCGTGTCTAGGAGCGTGACCATGGAAGCACTGAGCGAGCCAACCGGCGGAGGACGGGCCGGCGCGGTTCTCAGAGCACTCCCTGGCGGGGCCTCGAGCAATCGAGAGCTCGCCGTGCGAGCGCTGTATGAGGAGCGCCATGCCGAACTCGTCCGCTTCGCCACGTTCCTCCTCGGCGACGTACACGCCGCCGAGGACATGACCCAGGAGGCGTTCATGCGCGTCTACGACGCGTGGGATCGCCTCGACCACACCGATCAGGCCGTGGCGTACATGCGCGCCACGATCGTCAACCTGAGCAGAGGACGGCATCGCCGGCGTCTGGTCGCGGAGCGCAAGCAGGCACCGCACCTCGTCGCCGTGCCGTCAGCCTCGGCGGAGGACGACGCGATCGGTCGGGTCGGGCGCAGCGCGGTGCTCGATGCGGTCTCGTCGCTGCCCTCCCGCCAGCGGGCCTGCGTCGTGATGCGTCATTGGTTGCGAATGACCGAGGGCGAGATCGCCGCCACGCTCGACGTGTCGGTGGGCTCCGTCCGTACGCACACCAAGCGCGGGGTGGAGACCCTGCAGCGCAAGTTGGGAGCACTCCGATGATCGACTTCGAATCACATCTGTCCGCACTGCTCGACGACGTCGCCGAGTCTGTTCGTCCGCATCCCGACCCGGACTCCGTGTTCGCCCCGACGGTCAAGACGGTGACCACCGACGTCCACCGGTTTCGTCCCCGTTTCGCCGCGGTCGCCGCGGCCGGCGTCGTTCTGTTCGGCACGTCGGCGTTCGCGATGGAGAAGCTGACCAACGACCCGCCGCCGTCGCGCGTCATCCCGGCCGCCGAACCGGAAACCGAGGCGACGGACGCGCCGACGACCTCCGTCGAGCAACCCGAGCCGGCGACCACGCTCGCCGCCGTGGTCGAGACCACGCAGCCTCGCAAGGAGCCGGTCTACAAGCCGGTCGTCGTGGCCGAGCCGAACGTGCCGGTGACCGAGCCGACGGTTCCCCCGACCGAGCCGACCACCATCCCGCCCGTGGTGATCGAGTTCACTGCCAAGCTCGGCGCCGACGGCCGCGCCAAGACGCCGATGTACCAAGGGTTCTACGGCACCGCCAACGCCGGATCGGCGATTCGCGCCGCATCGCCATACGGCGTGGCCGAGACCACCGCCAATGCTGATGGCAAGTGGGAGTTGAAGTTGGTGATGAACGAGGTGCCGGCGGGGACGAAGGTGCCGGTGCGGATCACCTCCAGCACGAGCGATCGGGTCCGTGAGTTCGTGCTCGAGCGGCCCGCTCCGCCGCCGCCCGCCGTGATCGAGTTCACCGCCAATCTCGGCGCCAACGGCCAGGCCAACACGCCGATGACGCAGGGGTTCTACGGCAAGGCCCAACCCGGGTCGGCGATCCGCATCGCTTGCGACTACGGCGTGGTCGAGACCGTCGCCGGACCGGAGGGCGGTTGGGAGGCGACGCTGGTCATGCCCGAGGTGCCCGAAGGCGCAAAGTTCGGCGTGCGCATCACGTCGAGCACCAGCGACAAGGTTCGTGAGTTCGTGTTGCAGCGCCCGGGCACGATGTTCGTTCCGTTCACGGCGAACGCCGGCTGGACGACCACCGACCACACCCCGCCGACCGACGAGTACTGGGGCACGTCGACGGCGGGCGCGATCATCACGCTCAGCTCCGAGTACGGCGGCGGCCAGGCAGTTGCCAACGCCGATGGGAAGTGGACGGCACGCATCGAGTTCCCCGGCGCTCCCGTCGGGACGACCTTCAACGTGCACATCACCAGTTCGAAGGGCGAAGCCGTCTACGACTTCCCGCTGTCGGTGGTCGGCCCGGTCTGACCATCGCCCACGGTCGGCGGCCTCGGGATGGGAGGCCGTCAGACCGTGGTGGTCAGGAACACTCGATACGTGTGCGAGAAGATCGCACCCGGCCCGTCGGTCGATGCGCCACACACGATCCCTTTGACCGACCACGTGGTCGAACCGCTGGGCTGGAAGTCG